>JAPOYX010000213.1:0-2301 GCA_026706345.1 Gemmatimonadota bacterium
GGACCTGGTATCGCTCACGGGCCCAGTCCAGAAACTCCCGGGCGCCCGGGAGCGGCTCGACGCCGTCGATGACCTTGCGAATCATGGAGAACGCCAGGTCGTGCTCGCGCAGGACCTTCATGCGGAACTGCATGAGTTCGTCGTAGTCGGGAATGTCGCGGGTGGTCTTGTTGAGCGCGTCCAGCCCCGTGCGCCCGGCGACGGCCTGCCAGATTTCCGGAATCAGTACGCCTTCCAGGTCCAGGCACAGCACCTTCATTGGCATTCTCCTAGCGTTACGCGGTGATTGCGGACGGGCCGGGCGCTCGGGATTCGCGGTCGGACGCCTGCCTGTCTCCGGGGCCGGTTCGATTGGCCGCGCTGATCGCCGAGCTTCGCGTTGCGATGAAAGTCGGTGAACTTTCAGTGTTAAGCATATGCCAACACAGTATTTTCCAGCCGGTGTCGACGATTGGTAGGCTGCGCCGCCACATCCGACGGACGCGGAGCATGAGTGATGGAAGCGCAAAAAGCCAGCACCGGAGTTGATCCGCAGTCGCTGCTGGCGGAGATTGCCCGCCGGTACAAACCCGGGGAGGCGGCCATTTCGTTCAGTGGCGCGGAAGACGTCGTGCTGGTCGATATGGCTCAACGCGCGGGTCTCGAGTTGGATGTGTTTTCACTCGACACCGGGCGGCTCCACCCGGAAACCTACGAGTTCCTCGAGCGTGTGCGCAAGCACTACGGTATCGTCATCGAACTGGTGATGCCCGAGGCAGAAGCCGTCACTGAACTGGTCCGCGCGAAGGGGCTCTTCAGCTTTCTCCAGGACGGCCATGGAGAGTGCTGCGGGCTGCGCAAGGTCGAACCGCTGCGCCGCAAGCTTGGCACGCTCCAGGCCTGGATTACCGGGCAACGCAAGGATCAGGGCGTGACCCGCACCGACCTGCCCCACGAGCAGGAAGACCGGGCGTTTTCGACACCGGCTCACCGGCTGGTCAAATTCAATCCGCTCGCCGATTGGACGTCCGTCGAGGTATGGAACTACATCCGCGAGCGGGGGGTGCCGTATAACCCGCTGCACGACCGGGGGTTCGTTTCCATCGGTTGCGAGCCCTGCACCCGTCCCGTGGGCCCGCACCAGCACGAACGCCTCGGCCGCTGGTGGTGGGAGGATGCCGCGCAAAAGGAGTGCGGCCTGCACGCCCAGAACGCGATCAAGATCGTCGGTTGAAGAATCGGTCATCCGGCGAACCGGGGACAAGTTAGGCGCGTTAGTTATATGTAGCTATCTCGTTATAGCCAAATGATGATATGCCGATGTACAGTGCGCGTATACGGCGGACGCTGGCAATGAAACTCCAACAGCTTCGTTACATCTGGGAAGTCGCGCACCACGACCTGAACGTGTCGGCAACGGCACAGAGCCTATTCACCTCGCAGCCCGGGGTCAGCAAACAGATCCGCCTGCTTGAGGACGAACTGGGCGTGGAGATATTCGCCCGCAGCGGCAAGCACCTGACGCACATCACGCCCGTTGGAGAGACGATCATCGAGGTGGCCGGCCGCATCCTCCGCCAGGCGGAGAGCATCAAGCACATCGCCGAGGAATACAGCAACGAACGGCACGGCGAGCTCTCCATCGCCACCACCCACACCCAGGCCCGCTACGCCCTGCCGCGCATCATTACCCGTTTTCGGGAGGCCTATCCCGGCGTCACCCTGCAGATGAACCAGGGCTCTCCCTCGCAGCTTGCCGAACTCGCCACACAGGGAGATGTCGACTTCGTGATCGCCACGGAGGGCCTGCACCTGTTCAAGGATCTCATCATGATGCCCTGCTACCGCTGGTACCGGGACATCGTGGTTCCCAGGGGCCACCGTCTGGCCGAGAAAGGTTCTCTGACTCTCGCCGATGTGGCGTCGGAACCCATCGTGACCTACGTATTCGGTTTTACCGGACGCTCGATGCTCGACAAGGCCTTCCTGGCCGAGGGCCTGACCCCCAACGTGGCGTTCACCGCCACCGATACGGATGTCATCAAGACCTACGTGCGCCTCGGGATGGGTGTGGGCATCATCGCTTCCATGGCGTTCGACCCGCTGGTGGACGGCGACCTGGTAACCCTGGACGGCTCACACCTTTTCGAGCCCAGCACCACCCACATCGGCTTTCGGCGCGGGACCTTCCTGCGCAGGTTCATGTACGACTTCATAGCCTGGTTCGCACCGCACCTCGACCAGGAGATCGTGGACGAGGCCATACGTTGCCCCACCCAGGCCGCCCGGGAACGGCTGTTCGCCGACATTAGCCTTCCGGTG
>JAPOYX010000213.1:2311-3162 GCA_026706345.1 Gemmatimonadota bacterium
CCCACCGGTCCGCCAAACTATTCCTTCGATTCGGGCTGTGGAGGTCAGGCGGATTTTTTGCGGTTTTCGTTGCGCACGCCGTGGGGGACGTGGCCTGCGGTTACCTCGGTGGCTGCGCTCTCACAGTGCTGCGTCTGGTCGTCGAAGAAGACGTCGGCCCCGAAGGCTTTCAGAAACGCCGTCTTTTTCATGCCGCCGAGAAACAGCGATTCGTCGAGGCGGATGTTCCACGCGCGCAGGGTGCGAATGACCCTTTCGTGGGCGGGGGCGCCACGTGCCGTGATGAGCGCGGTGCGTATGGGGCAGTCCTGGTCGAATTCCTGCTGCAGGCTGTGCAGGGCGCCGAGGAAGGACTTGAAGGGGCCTCCTTCCAGGGGCTCGGCCGCGGCGGCCTCGGCGGCGCTGAAGGCTTCCAGCCCCTGTTCCTGAAACACGCGCTCGGACGTGTCGGAGAACAGGACCGCATCGCCGTCGAACGCCAGCCGGAGTTGGCCGGATTCCGCGCCGGCGGACCGGCCCGGCGCAGGCAGCAGCGTTGCCGCGGCCACGCCGTGTTCCAGGGCATGCCCGACATCGGTGGCGTGCGTGGACAGGAACAGGTCGCAGCCGAACGCCCGTATGTACCGGTATGGACTCTCTCCGCCACAGAACGCGGCCCGGGTGATTTTGAGCCCATGCGCGGCAATGGAATTGAATATGCGTAACCCCGTATCTGCGGTGTTGCGGGAAAGCAGAATGACTTCTACTCGATGTTTATCAAGTAATTTATTGATATTCAATAGTTTTTCGACGAAAACGAATCCATCGCCCGGTTTCAGGACCCGGTCTTCATGTTCTATCTGGAAACGCCG
>JAPOYX010000214.1 GCA_026706345.1 Gemmatimonadota bacterium
CGGGACACCACGGACCAGGAGATCCTGGAGATCGATATCGGTATCGAGGACGTCAATGAAGCGCCCACGATCGTTGACGCGACCGCGCGCAATCCCGGGGGGACTCTGCTGTCCCCTGGCACTGTTGCCAGTCCTGGACCTGCGAGAGTCAACCAGTCGGAGGAAAACAAGATCGTCCTCTACATCAACCTGGAAGATTTGTGGGAAGACGACCGGGACACCCCGGACGATTTTGAGGATTTCGGCGCCTCTTCATCCGTTTCCTGGATCGACATTCTTTACGAGGGCCAGTGGGACGATGTCATCAAGGGCCGCGACGGTGAAACCGGCGGCGGCGACGACCTGACTTGGGGCACCCCAGGCGACGGCGCGACTGGCAGAACGGTCGGCACCGCGCCGGCGGATGCAAATGACGAACTGTGGGTGGTCATCGTCGAGATCGACCGCACCGAAAGGAACACGCAGGGCGACCGGGGCAGCATCAGGCTGACCGCGAAGGATGATAATGGCCTCACGGGCACCGCGGTGATTCCCATAGTCGTGACGGACGAGAACGAGGCAATCGGTGAAAATGCCGTCACGCTGAGCGGCAGCGCGCGCGAGGGCAGCAGCCTTCGGGTCAATTTCAACGACAACAGGGACCCCGACCTGGCCGGCAGCACTCTGCCCACCCTGGTGCTCTACACCTGGGAGACGCATGTGGATACGGACGGCACTCCGGGCCCGGACACGGAGCCTGGTTCCGGAACCGTAGTGAAAGTGTCTACGAGCAATGATCCGTTGACGCTCACGCAATCCCATGTCGGCCTTTACGTCAGTGTTCGGGTCACCTACTACGAAACCCTGTTCGGCTCAATCAACTCGACCGGCGTCGGCGGCACGGACGGTCAGGACGGCGGCAACGACGTATCCCCCCGGGCGGTCTCCAACACCCCGGACGACGGCGTTGGGCATTTCACCATCACGGCTTCGAACAATACCTTGACGGCTGAAGTCAGTGTGGTGGACGAGGACTATCGCGGCGCCGCCGCTCTCACGATTACTCGCTATCAATGGCAGGTGTCCGACAACGGACGTGGCGGCTGGGAAGATGTCGAAGAAGCCGATCCGGACACGACCACGCCGGACGTCAACGAAGCTCTCGCAGACACCACCCTCAGCCTGCCCGACGGCGACGGCAAGTACTACCGCGTGGTCGTGAGTTACGCCGAGACTCCGGGCGACACGAGCGCCAATGCGCCACAGGAAGAGGTCGCGAGTCATGCGATCCAGGTTGCCAATATTCGCGATACCGCGTTGGATGCGGCGCCCCCGTTTACTGCCCCCACAATTACCGGCAGCCCGTTCCCGGGCGGCACGCTTAGCGTGGAAGGTCGGGGAATTTCCTCGGTGCAGTGGCAAGTGGATAGTCCCGCTCCGGGCCTAATCTGGACGAATATTCCCGGCGCGACCGGCGATCTCAACATTACTGCGGCGCATCCCGGTTCGACCGTTCGGGCTGTGGTTTTATACGACACCACCACCCCGGGCGAGTCGGGCGTGACGGTGATAACGCTTGCCGTGGATGGCAATGATCTGGATGGGGACGCCAATACTACGGAGAATGGGATTCTTATCGGCGGCACCAGAGCTTCCGCCCGCCCGACCGCGGTGGATGACCACGAGGTCACCGCCAGCGTGGCGGGTTCGGGTCATGCGGCGAGAGCTGCTAACAATGGTACCGTTGGCGCAGATGCCGGAGTGACCGTTTCGGTCATGGAAACGGTGGATCTGGCCAGCCTGTTCCAGGATCCTGACACCGCCGCGAGCCGGTTGAGCTTTTCGGCTGCGGCCGCCGCCACGAACAGCGGTTTGCCAACTGCCGCGACCGGCACTGGCAGGACCGCTGTCTTCCAGAATGATGCAGGTGTCCTGGTAATGGAGCCGGACGGAACGCTGGCTTACGTCAGTGACCAGTTGCGCGGCCACGACGACAATCAGGATGATGGCGCAGGCAATATACTGCGTCTGGCCATCACGGCCAACGACAGCTCGACTCAAGCTGATACCGGTAAAAGCGCCAACACGGCTACAGTGTCCCTGCGGATCAACGTGGCGCCGACGAGCATCAACTTCCACGAAGGCGATACCGCTTCCGGCGACCTTACCGGTCTCATCTACGC
>JAPOYX010000215.1:0-780 GCA_026706345.1 Gemmatimonadota bacterium
GCGCGGGCCGAAACCGATCTACGACGACAAGCGCGCCATGTTCGTGGCAGGCGAGGTTCCGGAGGGATTCCTGTTGGCCGGCGCCGCGGCGTGCGACCTGGGGCCGCGCGACGGCGTACGCAGCGGCGAGCGCGCCGGCAGGGCTGCCGCGGACCAGTGCGGTCTTGCTCCATCAGCGACTCGGGCCAGCGTTCTGCCCGACCTGCCGGAGCTGCCCGACGACGAACCCGACCTGGCAACCGAAGCGATCTGGGAAGTACCCACCACGCGCCGTTCGGGATTCGCGATGAAATTCGTAGACATCCAGAACGACGTCAAGTCGGACGACATCGGCCTGGCCCACCGGGAGGGATACGATTCCGTCGAATTGCTGAAACGCTATACCACGCTGGGCATGGCCACCGACCAGGGCAAGACGGCCAATCTCAACGCCATGGCGATCATGGCGGGCCTGCGCAGGACGGACATCAAGGATGTCGGGACCACCATATTCAGGCCGCCGTATCGCCCGATACTGGTGGGTGCGATGGCGGGTCAGACAAGGCACGAGCATTTCAGACCCACCCGCCGTTCGCCCATGCACGACTGGCACGAGCGCAACGGCGCCGTGTTCGCGCAGACAAACCTGTGGGTCAGGCCCTGGTACTTCCCGCAGCCGGGCGAGTCCATGAGGTCAGCCAGCATCCGCGAGGCGGCGGCGGTGCGGGAACGGGTCGGGATGACCGATGTGTCCAGTCTCGGCAAGATCGACGTCCAGGGACCCGATGTCGCCGAATTCCT
>JAPOYX010000215.1:790-2704 GCA_026706345.1 Gemmatimonadota bacterium
GAGCGACGGCCAGGGACCGGCTGTCGCTGAATTCCTTGACCGCGTCTATGTCAATAATTTCGATACGCTGAAACCCGGCAAGGTGCGATACGGCATGATGCTGCGGCTGGACGGGATCGCCCTGGACGACGGAACGACGTCCCGAATATCGGAAAACGACTACTTCATGACAACGACCACCGCCGGTGAGTCGGAGGTCCTGACCCATCTTGAGTACCTGCTGCAGACTGCCTGGCCCCACCTGGACGTGCAGCTGACGAGTGTGACGAGTCAGTGGGCGGCTGTCGCCGTCGCGGGTCCACTGAGCCGAAACCTCCTGACGAAAGTCATTCACGACATCGATTTCAGCAATGAGGCGCTCCCGTTCATGGGCGTCGACCACGGGCATCTGGATGGCGTTCCTGTACGTGTGAGCCGACTGAGTTTTTCGGGGGAAATGGCCTACGAAGTCTATATGCCTGCAGGTCAAGGTGAACAGGTATGGCAGGCCATTTTCGACGCCGGACAAGTCTTCGGAATCGTGCCTTACGGTACGGAGGCGCTGAATATTCTCCGAACCGAAAAAGGGCACGTTGCGGGTCCGGAACTGGACGGCCGGAGAAACCTGATTGACCTGGGAATGGGCCGGATGGCAAGCAGGAAGAAGGCCTTTGTCGGCGGCGCGCTGTTGCAACGTGAAGGCATGCTCGATCCCGCCCGCCCGCAACTGGTGGGGTTGAAACCGGTGCACGATGGGGAGGATTTCAGGGCGGGGGCGATCTTGTGCGAGCAGGGTCAGCACAGTGGACACGGCCTGGGCCAGGTTTCGTCCGTGGCCTGGTCTCCCGAGCTTTCGATGCACATCGGACTGGGCTTTGTGTCCGGAGGCATGTCGAGAAGGGGAGACGTGATAGACGCCGTTTACCCGTTGCGCAAGGAAGTTACGGCCGTCCGGGTTGCGTCACCGCACTTCGTCGATCCAGGGGGAGAACGACTGCGTGGCTGAAGCAAAGTCAGCGCTCGGGGCCGTTTACGAGCCCGGCACGATCGGCGTCGAGGCAGGCTCGCCTGCCATATCGATCTGCGAACGATTGGAGCGGAATATCGTGCAGGTCGCCGGCTGGAGGAGCAGTTTCGATTCTGTATGCGGCACGCTGGGGGAAATGCTGAATTGCCGGATCCCAACCGATTTGCGACGGGCGACCTCTTCCGGCGGCCGATCGGTCTTTCGGGTCAGGCCGGAGCGGCTGTGGATTACGGGTTCGTCGAACGACGAAGTCCTCCGGGACTTGAGTGTTGAGTCGCTTGGTGGAGACGCGGTCATGACCCGACTTGGCCATGGTCGGACGGTATTGCGAGTGACCGGACCGGAATCGGACTTGCTGCTGAACCGCGGCCTGCCAGTAGATTTGGACCCCGAAGTATTCCCGGCGAATGCGTTTGCGCAAAGTGCCATTCATCACATGCACGTCATGGTTCACAGAGTCGATATCGCCGGAGAACTTGCTTTCGATGTCTACGTCTCGCGGGAAGTGGCCATATCGTTCTGGGAGTGGTTGACAGAGGCCGCGGCGCCCCTGGGTTGTGAGATAAGGCAACCCGACCGGTCCTCGTAGATTCCGTATCTGAATTCTTGTCTCTGTAGAGCCCGTGTCCGATTCCACGTCATTGATCGAGCGCATCGCGAAGTGGTCGCATGCGCTGAACCTGGACGCCGTACCGGACGGCGCGCGGAAGGTCGCCAAGCGATGCATCGTCGATCTGGTCGGTGTATCGATCGCCGGCGCCGAACGCGAGCAGTCACGGCGCATCGCGGACTACTCAAGCCGCGCGTATGCGCCGGGTCCGGCAACCGTATTCGGCGGTCCGGCCCGTTTATCCCCGGTCGGCGCCGCACTCGTGAACGGTGCGGTCGGTCATGTCCTGGACTTCGAT
>JAPOYX010000216.1:0-19256 GCA_026706345.1 Gemmatimonadota bacterium
GAGGAAGCCCGTCTCGCGGCCGAGGAAGAAGCCCGCCGCATGGCTGAAGAGGAAGTCCGCAAGGCCGCCGAGGCCGAGGCCCTGCGCCAGGAGATGATGTCCCTGGCGACCATCTACTTTGACTACGACAGGTCGGACGTCCGGGAAGACCAGCGTTCGGTCCTGGACGAAAACGCCCGCAGACTGCGGGAGTACCAGCCCGAAGACACTGTGGTGGTCGAAGGCCACACCGACGAACGGGGTACGATCGAATACAACCTGGCGCTGGGTGAACGGCGCGCTGAGGCGGTCAAGGCGTACCTCGTGGATGCCGGAGTGGCGGAAGGCCGCATCGAAACCGTCAGTATCGGTGAAGAACAGCCGGCGGTCATGGGTAGTGACGAAAGCAACCTGGCGCAGAACCGTCGCGTGGAGCTGAAGCGCAAGTAGGCTCCCTTCATCACCCGTACCCGTACCGTTACAAGACAGGGGCGGCCATTCACGGTCGTCCCTGTTTTTTTATAGCTCCCCGAGAAACGGTCTCCAGTTTTCATAGATCATGTTGTGGATGGCCTCTTCCGGAAAAACGGGCAGGGACGTATTCCGGACGACGTCGTTCACCTTCCACTGCCCCGCCATGACCTGCGCCGGCGTGGCGGAGGGAAAATCGGAACCGAAGATCAGCTTGTGCTCCACGCCGTACTCCAGGGCGGACATGAAGGCCATGTAATGCCGGAGCGGGCGGTAGTGCAGGGCCGATATGTCCGCGTAAAGATTCGGATGCTTCCGGATCAGGACCACGCATTCGTCTTCCCACGGATGTCCCATGTGGGCGATCATCATCCGAAGGTCCGGGCAGGCTACCGCGATGTCCTCCAGCTGGATCGGATTGGCCCACTTGAGCGGGCCCGGCCGCACGAAGGAAGTGCCCTGGTGCCAGATGACGGGGATGTCCAGCGCTTCCGCCTTCTTGAACAGGGGAAGATGCACCGGGTCCTGCGGATCGAAGTGCTGGTAGATCGGCGCGACCTTCAGTCCGCGCAGGCCGAGTTCGTCGACATTGTATTCGAGTTGCTCGACGGCGTCTTCGTCGTTCGGGTCGACCGAACACCAGCCGATGAACCGGTCCGCGTTTTCCGCCACGAATCCGGCAACGAGTTCCTGGGGCACGTCTACCCCGCAGTAGGGCGCTTTCAACCCGAACACCACCACCTTGTCGCAGTCCTCGGTCGCCTTCAGCAGCGTCTCGGGCGTGGAATCGAAGGCATTCTTGTACCGGTCCTCGTGCCCGGCGTAGTATACGTCCTCGGACAGCCGCATCTTGGCCTTCTTGGCCGCGTAGGCGAATTCCACAAATTCGTCGGACATATGGTCCGGGTACCACATCAGGTTGGTATGGATGTCGACTAGCATGGTTGGGTTTCCCCGGGGTTGGAGTGATAGTTGCCGTTGAATACGCACGCGAGGATCATGTCCGCGGCCTCTTCCAGGTCGAAACAGCGGGAATCGACGGGGATCCCGGCTTCGCCGACGGCGGTCAGCAGGTTGCACAGTCCGGGCCGTCCCGGCGACCACGAATCGGCGCCGTCCTCCATGGCGAACAGACGGTCCGGCGTGGTGTCCGCCGCGATACCGCCGTTCTCCATGACCAGGATCCGGTCCGCCAGGCGGGAGATCAGGTCCATGTCATGAGTGATCAGGAAAAGAGTCGCCCCCGTTTCGCTATAGCCTTCGAAAATCGTCTCAACCTGTCCGGCACTTTGTGGATCGAGACCGGAAGTGGGCTCGTCGAGCGCGAGTACGGCAGGTTCCATGACGAGGATTCCGGCGATCGCGGCCCGGCGTTTTTCTCCGCCGCTCAGCGACAGGGGATGCCGGTGGGAAAAGTGGGCCGGATCGAGGTCGACCCGCTGGAGCGCCCGGTTCACCATGCCGGGAATATCCGATGCAGCCGCGCCCATCTGCCGGAGGCCGAAGGCCACGTCGTCGAATACGGTTTCCTCGAACAGCTGGGCCTCGGGGAACTGGAAAACCAGCCCTACCTTCTGGCGCAGCTTCCGCAGGTCGGCCTCCGGGTAGGATACATCCACCCCCTCGACCCGAACCGTGCCCGAATCCGCTTTCAGCAGGCGGTTGAGGTGCTGAATCATCGTCGATTTACCGGAGCCGTTCGGCCCGGTCAGCGCGACGCACTCCCCCGGGAACACCCGCGTGGTCACATCGCGCAACGCCTGGATCTCCAGGGATGTACCGGGGGAATAGGTATGGCACACCCGGTCGAATTCGATGATGGGCGGTGTGCCCGCGGACCGGTCACGAGGCGGTCCGTCCGGCGTTGGGGAGGACGTCGCGGTGCGTGCCGGTGTTTCGGGGGATGTCGCGGTGCCCTCCGCGGGACGGCCTGCGGCCGGCGGCGTGTATTCCCCCGGTCCTCCGTCTGATGACGACACCGGTTCCGCGTCTATCGGTGACACCGGTTTCCGCTTTGCCGGCGACGCCAGTTTTCGCTCCGAGATCCACTGTACCAGGGACTCGGGATGGACGGTACGGGCGGGCACGGCAACGCCGCGGGCGCGCAGCGCATCCGCCAGCCGTTTGGCCAGCGGCGCCTCGAGTCCGTGCGCCGCGAGGCGTTCGGCATCCTGGTATACTTCTTCCGGAGATCCTGAAGCGACGACTTCCCCATCCGCCACCAGCGCGATGCGGTCCATTCGGGCGGCTTCCTCGGGAGACTGCGTGATGAACACCACGCTCAGCCGGTATTCATTCACCATGGCCATAAGGAGGTCGAGGATGTCCCGCCGGTCGCCGGGATCCAGGGAGGAGGTGGGCTCGTCGCAAATAAGATACCGGGGACGCATTGCCGCCACGGAAGCGATGGCCAGCCGTTGCTTTTCACCACCCGACAGCCTGTGGGGCGGGTTGTGGCGGTACTTTGCCAGGTGGAACCGGTCGAGGGCCCACGCGACGCGCTGGTGAATCTCCCGGGAAGGCAGGCCGAGGTTCTCGAGCCCGAAGGCCACTTCCCGCTCCACCGTGGTCGACGCCAGCTGGTTGTCCGGATTCTGAAAGATCATCCCGGCCAAGTGGTGGACTTTCCACTTGTTCGCGGGATCGGCCGTATCCAGGCCGTCCACCAGGATCCGGCCGGATTGGGGCACGATCAACCCGTTGAGACAGCGGGCGAGGGTGCTCTTGCCGGAGCCGTTGGGTCCGATCACGGCCACGCATTCGGACTCGGCGATCTCGAGGGACAGACCCCGCAGCGTGGGGACCTCGTTCCCCGACTGGAGGTGGTAGCTGAAGGTTACGTCCTCGGCGACGATCACGGCAGATGGTCCAGGTCCAGGCGGCCGGCGGCCTGGTGGACGGCCGCGTACACGTCGGCGAGCGGTATCCCGGCCTTTAGAGCGGCCTGGCGGCAGTCCTCGTACTCGGGGGTATAACGCCGGGAATCACCGTGCCGCGCGACCTTGATCCGGATGGCGCCATAGCAGGTTTCGACGGTTGTTTCGCATCGGGACAGCACGCTTCTGGAGACGGGGTAGCTTCTGAGGCCGATCGTGGTCGTTTCCTTGAAGATCACCTCGGACAGCCGGCCGGCCAGGGCGGTGGGCGCCAGTACGGTAAGCAGCACGCCCGGCCTGCTCTTTTTCATGATCACGGGCGTGAGAAAGGCGTCCAGCGCGCCGGCTTCGAGCAGCAGGTCCAGGACGTGGCCGTAGAACTGCGGATTCATGTCGTCAATCTGCGTCTCCAGGATCTGCACGGACTCTGTATCGACCGGTTGGGCGACTTCGCCCGTGCACAGCCTTACCATGTTTCCATCGCCGCGGCCGGCGTCGTTGCCCCCGTAGCCCACCGTCCGCAGCGTAAAGCCGGACCTGTTCATCGATCCCGCTGAAAGCGCGGTCAGTACGGCGCATCCCGGCAGGTCGACCGGAGCGCGGTCGACAGGATGTATGGCGGCGCCCCGCATCAGGGCGGCCAGCAGGGGTGGCGTGGAATCGATCCCGGGGGTGAAGGGCAGCGCCTCGTGGTAGAGGGCATCGATCCCGTGAAGGCGAAGGGCGTTGCACAGGACGAGGAGGCGCAGGGCCGCATGGCGGCCGCCCAGTTCCTCCTCTGTCGGTGCCTGGTTCCCGGACTCCCAAAGCTCGTTCACGTTTTTGTCGAGATGGCCGATCACCCTGCCGAGGAGCACGCCGGCCGGTGTGCCCGCTCCGCTGTCCGGTATGGCCCGGTAGGTTTCCGGAACGGAAGCTTCGACGCAGGACAGGGAGGCGTACGTCACCTGCGCCCGGTCGACCCGCTCCTCTGCGACGTTGATCTCGCATTCCACGCCGTGATGGCGTTTCAAGGCCGCTTCGAGTTCGCTTCGATCCGCTCCCGCGTCGATCATCGCACCGAGCAGCATGTCCGCGGTAAAGCCGGATAACTGGTCGAAATAACCCGCCACAGCCATGTTGGATCGCCGTTCCTATTCGTTTTTCCGGTTGATGAGGCCCGCCGCGTACCCGGCGTTGAACCCGCCGTCGATGTTCACCACCGTGATGCCCGAGGCACAGCTGTTCAGCATGGCCAGGAGTGCCGCCAGCCCGTTGAAACTGGCGCCGTACCCCACGCTGGTCGGCACGGCGATCACCGGCCTGGAAACCATCCCGCCGACCACGCTGGGCAGGGCGCCTTCCATGCCCGCCACGACGATGAGCACCGACGCGTTCATGATGGCTTCGCGATGGGAAAGGAGACGGTGGATGCCGGCCACGCCGACGTCGAAAAGGCGTTCCACCCGGTTGCCCAGGATCCGGGCGGTCACCGCGGCCTCCTCGGCCACCGGGATGTCGCTCGTGCCCGCCGAAACCACCAGGATCTCACCGATGCCCAGGTCCCGCCAGGCTTCCTGCACCACGATCGTCCGGGCTGTTTCGTGGTACTCCGCGGAAGGACACCGCGCCGTCACGGCTTCGTACATGGCCGGCGTCGCCCGGGTGGCGAGCAGGTCGCTGCCCGAGGCGACGATGCGCTCCGCGATCGCGGCTACCTGTTCCTCGGTCTTCCCCGTACAGAAGATCACCTCGGGGAACCCGCATCGCAGCGCCCTGTGGTGGTCCACCTGCGCGAATCCGAGGTCCTCGAAAGGCATGGATCGCAGCCGCGCGGAAGCCTCGTCCACCGGCAGTTCACCCGATCGGACCTGTTCGAGCAGTTGCCTGATCTGCGATTCGTTCACGGGCTATTCACCGTCCAGGACTTCGATGCGCGCGCCCGAGGCATGGCGCTCCTGCTGCAGACGGGCCGCCACCGCCTCCGCGTCGCGCATCACGCGCAGCACGTTGCGTCCGAGGATCTTCATGATGTCGTCGTCCGAGTATTCCCGCCGGACCAGTTCGGCCGTCAGCATGGGATAGGTAGAGACGTCCTCCAGTCCCACCGGTAAACTGGAAATGCCGTCGTAATCCCCGCCGATGCCGATATAATCGATGCCGATCACCTGCCTGATGTGGTCGATATGGTCGGCCACCTGGGCGAGGGTGGCGGGCGGCGTGGGATTGGCCTCGTTCCAGGCGGCAATGCCTTCCGCCACCGATTCATCCGTACTGCCCGGCACCGACGCGAGCCGCTCACGCTCTTCGTTGCGCTTCACGCCGTGCAGGCGGGTTTCTTCCGAGATGTACCCCGGTACGAAGGTGACCATGATCACGCCGTTGTTTTCGGCCAGGCGCAACAGGATGTCGTCGGGGACGTTGCGCACGTGGTTGCACATGGCAAAGGACGAGGAATGGCTGAAGACGACCGGGGCCTCTGTCACGTCCAATGCGTCGTGCATGGTCGCCGGGGAAACGTGGGACAGGTCCACCAGCATGCCCAGGCGGTTCATCTCCCGGACTACCTCTTTCCCGAATTCCGTCAGGCCGTCGACCGCCATGGTATCCGTCGCCGAATCGGCCCACGGTATGTTGCGGCTGTGCGTCAAGGTCATGTAACCGACGCCCAGCTTGTGAAACATGCGAAGCGCGCCGAGGGAGGAATCGATGGAATGCCCTCCTTCGATCCCCATCATGGACGCGATCCTGCCCGCCGCAAAGGCCGCTTCCACTTCGTCGGCCGTTCTGGCCAGCTGAAACGTGTCCGGATACCGCGCGATCATCTGGTACACGATGTCGATTTCTTCCATGGTGGCCCGCGTCGCCTCCTTGCCCTGCATGGACACGGGTACGTAGACCGACCAGAATTGGGCGCCCAGCATGCCCTCGCGCAGGCGGGGGATGTCGGTGTGGAAATCGGGCTGGGGTTCGTTGATGTCGATCGCCCAGACGTCCCGGTTCGCCTTCCTGCGAATCTGCCAGGGCAGGTCGTTGTGTCCGTCGATCAGCGGGACTTTCGCGTGCAGGGCCTTTGCGCGTTCGACAGGCTCTTCAGGCATTGGTTCTTCCGCCGGTGCGCATGCGGCGGACAGTACGACAAGCCACAGGCCGGTCAGCAACAGGACGAATGATTGCATGGTTCCTCCGGGATGGTACAAAGTCGCTGGTCGTTTCGGGTCCGCGCAGGATCGAACTTCCACCACGCAGGATGATTCGGTTCTTAAAACTGACCCGTTTCCGATGTAGTCGGTCTCCTCTAAAATTAACGATATTTCGATCAGGGCAAGGGATTATTGGATGCTCCAACCGCTGGTTTCCCGCTGTCTCCGCAGTTTGCGACGGTCCCTTCAGGCATGATACAAAAAGGCATCGAACCATCATCGAATTCTCATGTTGCCAATCAAACCGCGCCGGTTTACTTTTCACTGGTCTCATTCATCCGAATCCCCATCCGAAGGAGTTCGCATGGCCGGTTTCACCATTCTCTCGCCCGGAAACCCGGACAACCCCGGTCCCAATCAATATATACGGGACGAACTGAAAACCATTGGCGCCGAGCTCAGGATCCGGTCGTTCCGAACAATCGAAGAGATGCTCGAAGAAGCCCAGGACGTGGATGGATTCACCCAGGGCGGCCTGACCTTTACGAGGGAAGACGTGGAGCGACTGCCCGAACGCATACGCGTGGTCGGCGCGGGCGGGATCGGCGTGGATTTCATCGACGTGGAGGCGGCCACGGAACGGGGCATCATCGTCTACAACATCCAGGGCATCTTCGAACGGGAAGTCGCCCAGCACGCCATGATGCTGCTGCTCGCCTGTGCCCGCCGGCTGATGATCATCAACCGGTCCATGCTGGAGGGAACGCCCATCAGCCGCGGCACCATTCAGCCCATCTATGACCAGACCCTCGGCCTGGTTTCCTTCGGGAACATCGGCCGGGCCATGGCAAAGATCGCCGCGGGGTTCGATCTCCGCGTCATCGCCTGCGACCCCTTCGTCAACCAGGCCGATGCGGATCCCTTTGGCGTCACGATGGTGGACCAGGAGACGCTGTTCAGGGAATCGGATTTCGTTTCCTGCCACGTGCCCCTGGGGCCGGCGACCTATCACCTCATCGGGGAGCGGGATTTCCGGAACATGAAGCCGTCCGCCTACTTCATCAATACGGGACGCGGCAAGGTCGTGGACGAAAAGGCCCTGATCAGGGCGCTGCGGGAAGGGTGGCTGGCAGGCGCCGGGCTGGACGTACAGGAGCAGGAACCACCGGCCCCGGACAACCCGCTGCGCACGATGGAGCAGGTGGTCCTCACGCCCCATTACGCTTCCGCGTCGGTGCGGGGTGGCATCGAGCGTTTCAAAAAAGCCGGCAGGCAACTGGTCACCATTCTCAGTGGCCGCTGGCCCGAAGACGGCCTCGTAAACCCTGCCGTGAAGCCGCTCGCCGCCGAAAAATGGGGCATGCCCGCGGAGTGAACGGGGGCCGGGCTGGATTTCGCATGTTCTACGACACCGTGATCTTCGACGCGGCGGGTACGCTGGTCGGCCGGGATTCTCCCGATTTCTTCGAGGAGTTCTTCGTCGTCGCGGCCGGAGAGCTCGGAGCCGTCATCACGCTGGACCAGGTGAAGGCGGCGCTTTCAAAGGCCATGGAGGAACCCGGGTTCCGGAAGCGCGACGGCCGCATGAGCACGCCGGAACAGACGCGGCGGTACTTCCTGGATCTCTATGCCCACGTGTTCGATACGGCGGGTATCGAGGGCGACCTGCGGCCCGGGTTGCAGCAGTACTACGACCGGTTTCAGGACGGCAGGTACCTCGACGTGTACGGCGACGTCCGGCCCGCGCTGGAAGCGTTGCAGGCCGGCGGGGTGCGCCTCGGCGTGTTGTCGAACTGGTCGGAACATCTCGCCCTGGTCCTGGAGCGGCACGGCCTGGACCGGTACTTCTCCTTCCTCGTCGTTTCCGCCGAAGCCGGATGCGAGAAACCCGACGAGCAGATCTTCCGCATGGCCATCGATCGTGCGGGAACGCCCATCGACCGTATCCTTTACATCGGGGACTACCCGGAGGAGGATATCCTCCCGGCCGAGCGCGTCGGCCTGGACGCCCTCCTCATCGACCGGTACGAAAAGTACGGTCGCTACCGCCTGCCGTCTATCCGGAAATTGACGGACGTCCCCGGGCTGATCGGGATATCGTGAGGCACGCGACATGAACGGGGACGCGTCGTAAACAGGTACACACGGTAAATGGGACGCATTGTGAACAGAGACGAACCATGAGCAACCATCCGATCCGCGTCGGCGTGGTGGGCGTGGGGCGCGGAAAGAGTTTCGCACAAAGCGCGTCCGGCGCCGTGGGCATGGAGCTCGTCGCCCTGTGCGACACCTGGGAGGAGCGGCTGCGCGAGCTGGCCGGCGAGCTTTCCGTCGCCGCGTATACCGACTACGACGAATTCCTCGCCCATGACATGGACGCCGTCGTCCTCGCCAACTACTTTAACGAGCACGCGCCGTTCGCCATCAAGGCGCTGCGGGCGGGCAGGCACGTCATGAGCGAAACGGCCTGCAACGGCACGCTCGCCGAGGGGGTCGCCCTTTGCCGCGCCGTGGAGGAGTCCGGCCGGATCTACATGCTCGCCGAGAACTACCCCTACACGGTTTTCAACCAGGAAATGCACCGGCTCTACCGCGAAGGAGAGATCGGCGAGGTGACCTATGCAGAGGGCGAGTACAATCACCCCATGTCCCGGGACGACAGCCTGCGCCTTTCACCGGGTTTCGACCACTGGCGGGCGTGGATCCCATCCACCTATTACTGCACCCACGCCCTCGCACCCCTGGTCTATATCACCGATACGCGGCCGATCAGCGTGAATGCCCTGGCCATCTCCCGGCCCGAGCGCACCCTCACCCTCAGGAGGGGAGACCCCGGATCCGTCATCCTCTGCCGCATGGACAACGGCGCGGTCTTCCGGCTCTTCGGGCTTGGACTGCCCGGACACAGCAACTGGTATCGCGTGCACGGCGAGCGCGGCGCCATGGAGATCACCCGGGGACCGGGGTACTTCGGTCCGGGCGAGGTGCGGGTGTGGCACGAGCCGTGGCACGTGGCCCCCGGCGAGGAGGCGGAACGGGTCTACAAGCCGGACTGGCCGGAGCACGGCGATCTCGCCAGGCAGGCCGGGCACGGCGGCGGCGACTTCTGGACCAGCTTCCATTTCGCCCGCGCCATCCGCTCGGGCGACCAGCCCTTCCTGGACGTTTACCGCGGCGTGGCCATGTCCTCGGTGGGCATCCTGGCCTGGAAGAGCGCGCTGGAAGACGGGCGCCCTTTCGAGGTGCCCGATTTCAGGGACGAGGACGTCCGTAAATCCTGGGAGAACGACCACTGGTCGCCCTGGCCGAAGCATGCCGGACCGGGACAGCCTCCGCCCAGCATTCTGGGCCGTCGCGATCCGGATCCGGAGCATGTCCCGTACGCCCTGTGCCTATGGAAGGATATGGGTTACGAAGGGTAAAAAAGGCTTGCGTTTTGAGGGTCCGGCCGGTATTTTAGGACGGCTTTGGAAGAACGCGACCCCATCGTCTAGCCTGGCCAAGGACACCGCCCTTTCACGGCGGCAACACGGGTTCAAATCCCGTTGGGGTCATACCAAACAAACACAGCCGGATCAGGGGGTTGCGTGCATACGCGGCCCCCTTTTTTCGTCCAGTTGGACCCACCGGATCAGTGTGTGAACGGAACGGTCCGGATCACTTCGATCGTTCCTAATTCGGTAAACTGCCAGACCGCCACGAAGCCGGTGGCGAGGTCGCCGTTTTCGTCCCAGTCCAGCGGCATGGCCGCGCCTTCGTAGTTGACTGCGCCGCCTTCGGCCAGGATCTTCAGTCCATTCGCGATGCTGCCTGGCTCGGCGATGACGAGCTCGCCGGGCGGCCTGCCGATGATTCGCAGTTTGTCGCGGATGGCCGCCCCGTCCAGATCGCCGGCCGCCTGGGCCGCCAGGGCCAGCGCCACGGTCGCGTCATAGGCCTGTTTCACGTAGGGGTAGGGCGGAGGGTTCCCGTAGGCGCTCCTGTAAGCGTTCTCCCAGGCCACCGCGGAAGGCGTGTCCTGCGCCGCGCCGGGCGACGTTCCGCGCATGCCGGCGAGGTGCTCCGGACCGATCGACCGGAGCAGATCCAGGCTGCGGCCGGTGGGTCCGAAGATGAAGTGTTGAAAAAGCCCCATGTCCAGCGCCCCACGCACGATGGCTTCCTGCTGGGGCTGAAAGGCGAGGACGACGAGGGCCTGCGCCTGGAACTCCTCATCCAGGATGATCCCCTTGCTTTCATTCAATTCATCCGCGAACGTGGTTTGGGCGGGATCGACAGCGACCCTGTTCAGCTTGCCGTCCCAGGTGCCTTCGAAGGCATCCGCCAGCCCCCGGCCCCAGACGTCGTCGCGGTAGATCATGCCCACGTTGCCGAATCCCTGTTCGAGCGTGAGCTTGGCAAGGACCGGGCCCTGGTCTTGGTCGGACAGGGTCGTGCGGAACAGAAAATCGTCGTCCATGGCGTCCGTGAGCGAGGGAGAAGAAGAGGCCGGGGATATCACGGGAATGCCGGCATCCGCGGTCACGTTCTCCACGACGGCAAGCGTAGAAGAACTTGCCCAGGCGCCTACGATCGCGTGGACACCGTCCTTCTCGACCAGGTCCATCGCCTCGGATACCGCCGTGTCCCTGTCCAGCTCTGTATCGGCCACCAGGCCCACGACCGGCTCGCCCAGCACACCCTCCTCGTTGATATGCCGAATCGCCATTTCGAATCCCCGCCGCATGGGTATGCCGTGTTCCGATCCGCCCGCGGTCAAATCAATCAACAGGCCGATCTTAAGGGCGGGTTTTTCGACCGGCTCGGCCGGCTCCGGAGCTACCGGATCCTTCTTGCCGCACGCCACCAGTATCGCGAGCGCCAGACTGGCCGCCAGCCATGATTCCGTTGAGAAGAACGTTCTACGCATACCGCGCATCTTCATGCCTCCTGCTGACACAGCCCATCCCGTCAAGTAATTCCGATTCCGGGTTGCGGATTCGCAACAGAGTAGATATACAGCGTACCGTTTGTCCTGTCATCTCTTTTCTTATCTGTCGCGCAGGCAACGACTTGAGCCTGCGTCGCCCTACCGCTGAATTGCCTTGCCGCTTCGGCCTCCGGGGCATACATTGAACGCCATGCCCGACCATGACGCCGTTTCCTCGAAACCGGCCGACAACGATGTTCCGCCCTCCCGGGTTCTCCGCCACGTCTGGGCCATCGCCTGGCCCGTCGTCGTCGCTTCGCTGATCGACGCCACCGAAGGTCTCGTTGACATATATCTCGTGGGATTCCTCGGTCCCGCGGCGATCTCCGCCATCGGCATGAGCCGGCAGATCGTCTTTATCGTCATGGTCATGGCCATTTCGATCACGGGCGGCACGCGGACGCTGGTGGCTCAATACTATGGGGCCGACAGGCACGGGGACGTCAGCCGGACCGGCCAGCAGGCCCTCCTGATGGGCACCTGCCTGGCCCTGGGTCTCGCGGGCGTCAGCATCGTCCTAACCCGGCCCGCGCTGGTCCTCCTCGGCGCCCCGGACGAAGTGCTGGACCACGGCATCCTGTTCCTGAGGCTCTACTTCGCCGGCATGGTCTTCATGATCCTGAACTACGTCATGAGCGCCATTTTCGGGGGTGTCGGCGATACCCGCACCCCGCTGAAGATTTCCGTAATCGTCATTATCGTGAAATGCGTGACCTCTTACGGATTCATATTCGGCGCCTGGGGATTGCCCGCGCTGGGTGTGGCCGGTGCGGCCGTGGGAATGATCGTGTCCCGGCTTGCCGGGTGCGTCATCGGTCTCGCGATCCTGGTCCGGGGACACGGCCAGGTGCGTCTTCCCCGCAACTGGCGCGTTAAACCGGACTGGAGCATCATGTCCCGCATGCTCGATATCGGTCTTCCCTCCGGCGCGTCCGGTTTCTTCCGCAATGGCGCGCGCGTGCTCCTCTACCGCGTGGTATCGGGGGTAAGTCGGCCCACGGCCGCCATCGCGGCCCTGACCATGGGGTTTCAGATCCGCCTCTTTGCGATCATGCCCGCGCTCGCCTTCTCGGTCGCGGCGACCTCCCTGGTCGGGCAGCGGCTCGGCGGTCGCCAGATCCGGGCGGCGGACCAGTACGGGGGACAGACCATCCTGCTTTGCATGATCCTGATCGCGATCGGTTCGGCGTTGATCTGGTTGTTCGCCAACGCGATCTCGGCCGTTTTCACGACGGACGAAACGGTCCTCGGCATCAGCTCCGTCATGCTGCGCTTCTTCGCCATCGCCCAGGTTTTCTCCGCGCTGTCCATCGTGGCGAGCGGCGTGCTGGCCGGCGGCGGCGAGACCCGGCCTTCCCTCTACTACACCCTCTTCTCCCAGTGGGGCATCATGCTGGTGTTTTCCTACGTCCTGGCCTTTCCCCTGGGGCTCGACGTGACGGGCATCTGGATCGCCTGGCTCGCCGCGGCCGTGTTGCAGGGACTGCTCACGCTCAGACGTTTCTTCAAGGGAACCTGGAAAAGGGCGGTGATCTGAGGGAGAGGCCGGTTCGTGGGGAACGGGGACGGGAGGTCCGGAAACGGGTTTACGATCCAGGCAGGCGCCGGCCTACGCGCCGCCGGGCTGCGCATCGGTAATCCCGGGTTACGCGCCGCCGGGCTGCGCATCGGCAATCCCGGGGTCAGGCGTATTCTCGAAGGGTCCGGATGCCTTCGGCAATGCCGTCCGGATGCTTGAAGACGGCCGTGGCGGCCACCAGGACGTTTACGCCCGCCGCCACGACGGCCGGCGTGGTGTCGGCGTTCACGCCGCCGTCCACCTCCAGGTCGCAGGCGATTCCCCGGTCCGTTATGGTATCCCGGATCCCGCGGATCTTCGGCAGCATGGATTCGATGAACCGCTGTCCCGAGAATCCCGGGTTGACGGACATGACCAGGACGAGATCGAGATCGTCGATGATCCCGTCGAGGACCTGGGCGGGCGTCGCCGGATTCAGGGCGACTCCGGCCTGCCTGCCCTGCTCCCGGACGGACTGCACCACGCGGTGAAGATGGGTCGTGTTTTCCTGGTGCACGATGATCACGTCCGCCCCGGCTTCCATGAAGACATCGACGTACCGGTCCGGGTCCTCGATCATCAGGTGGGCTTCCAGCGGCAGGTCCGTGAGGGAGTTGATGGCCTCGACGATGAAGGGCCCCATGGATATGTTCGGGACGAACCGGCCATCCATCACATCGATATGTATCCGGTCCGCGCCCGCGTCTTCCACGGCGCGGACCTGATCGGCGAGGCGGGTGAAGTCCGCGGACAGGATGGATGGAGAGATCTGGGTCATGGCCGTCCCCCGTTCTTGTTCTGTTCCACGTGACCGCCGAACTGGTGACGCAGGGCCGAAAGCACCCGCGCCGCGTAGGATTCGTCCTGCCGCGACTGGAACCTCGTGAAGAGCGAGGCCGTGAGCACGTGGGCGGGCACGTCTTCCTCGATGGCCGTCTGCACCGTCCACCGGCCCTCCCCCGAGTCCTGCACGTACCCGGAAAAGGTCGACAGGTCCCGGTCCTCCCGCAGGGCGATCTCGAGCAGGTCCAGCAGCCAGGAACTGACCACGCTTCCGTGCCGCCAGACCTCGGCTATGTCGTGCAGGTCCAGGTCGTATCGATGGCGCGCGTCCACGCGGTCGGACCCCGACTCGCGCAGAATCTCAAGTCCCTCGGCGAAGGCCTGCATCATGCCGTATTCGATCCCGTTGTGGATCATCTTCACGAAATGCCCCGAACCCGCCGGTCCCACGTGCACGTAGCCTCTTCGGGCAGTGGAACCTGAAGTATCGACCATACCTGGGGCGTCGCGTCTCTGCGTTGCGTCACCCTTGCCGGGACCGGGGGCCAGCGTCTCGAACAGCGGGTCCAGGCGTTCGACGATCTCCGCGGGGCCGCCGATGGTCATGCAATAACCCCGCTCGAGGCCCCATACGCCGCCGCTGGTGCCCACGTCGACATAGTGCAGATTCCTGGCGGCCAGTTTCCCGGCGCGGGCGACGTCGTCCTTGAAATAGGTATTCCCGCCGTCGATGACGGTGTCGCCCGGAGACAGCAGGCCGGCCAGTTCGCCAATGGTCTCTTCCGTGGCGTCGCCGGCCGGTACCATGACCCAGACCGTGCGGGGCGCTTCGAGGCCGGCAACGAGATCATACAGGGTCGGGGAACCCGCGGCGCCATCCTTTATCACCTCGTCGACCGCCTCGCTGCTGCGGTCGTACGCGATGACATGGT
This sequence comes from Gemmatimonadota bacterium, assembly GCA_026706345.1. Lineage (NCBI taxonomy): Bacteria > Pseudomonadati > Gemmatimonadota > Gemmatimonadota bacterium. The sequence continues at coordinate 14,691 of JAPOYX010000216.1, forward strand.
GACCGCCCCGCAACAGCCGCCGGGTCATGTTGCCGCCCATCCGGCCGAGTCCGACCATGCCCAGTTGCATGCATTCCTCCCCGGACGCCGGCGAACGCGCGTCCCGCCACGGGATACCGGTTTCCCTTGCCTCGATCGATTCCGGCCGGAATCTAGGCCGGCTGCAACCGTTTCTGTTCGATGGCGTCTATCAGTTTCACGAAGGGGTCCACGAATTTCTTCACCCCTTCTTCGACGAGCTGGTCCGCGACCCGGTTCATCGAAATCCCGGCTTTTTCGACGCCGGCCATGATCGACTCGGCTTTGCCGATATCCGCCTCCAGCGTATCGGAAAGGCGCCCGTGGTCGCGGAAGGCGTTCAGCGTTTCATCGGGCAGCGTATTGATGGTGTCCCTGCCGATCAGCTCTTCTACGTACAACACGTCCCGGTAGTCCGGGTTCTTGGTACTCGTGCTGGCCCACAGGAGCCGCTGGGTCCTCGCACCCTTCCGCGCCAGCGACTTCCAGCGCGGTGTCGCGTACAGTGCCTTGTACCGCTGGTAGGTCGTCTTTCCGTTGGCGATGGCCGTTTTTCCGACCAGATCCATGAACATGGCACGTTTCCCCGGGTCGGCTGACTGCGCCGCCCGTTCCGCCAGCAAAGCGTCGACCAGCGTGTCTATCCTGCTGATAAAGAAACTGGCCACGCTGGCGATTCCGCTGATCCGCCCTCCGGCCGCGTGCCGGTCTTCCAACCCGCCGATATAGGCTTCGGCCACCTCTTCGTATACGTCCCTGGAAAACAGCAGCGTCACGTTGACGTTCAGCCCTTCGCCGATCAACTGCCGTATGGCCGGAATACCCGCCCTGGTCGCCGGTACCTTGATCATGACGTTCCCGCGGTCCACCGCCTTCCACAGTCGTCTGGCCTCCGCGATGGTACCGACGGTGTCATCGGCCAGTTCCGGCGACACCTCCAGGCTCACGTAACCGTCGGCGCCATCAGTGGCGTCGTAGACCGCGGCCAGCTGATCGGCGGCCTCCCGTATATCCGAAATCGCAAGCGCCTCATAGATCTCCACGGCGTTCCGGTCCTGTGTCGCCATAAGCCCGATATCGGCGTCGTAGTCCGTGCTGCCGGCGATGGCTTTTTCAAAAATGGCCGGGTTCGAGGTCATCCCTTTCAAACCGTCTTCCTCGATCAGTCTTCTCAGCCGGCCCGAAGAGATCAGGTCGCGGCTGATGTTGTCCAGCCAGAAACTCTGGCCGTGTCGTGCGAGCTGGATGAGCGGATTAGCCATGGCGGATTCCTTTGTGCGCCGGTCAGCGGCGTGAACTCACGGTTTAAGCCGGTTTATGAACGCCTGGTTCGTTTCGTGACCATTGACGCGCGTTTCGTGACCATTGACGCGCGGTTTGTGCCGGGACTCAAGGGATCAGGACGATTTTTCCATAAGCGCCCGGTTCCATCACGGTGACGTGGGCCCGTGCCGCATCGGCCAGCGGAAACTCCGTTCCCACCACCGGGTTGAGCGTGCCGTTCTCCAGTCCGGCGTGCAACCCGGCGTGGATGGCGGCGAGGTCCTCCGGCGAGGCCAGCAGCAGGACCATGCCCAGGATGCTGGCGTCGCGCGCCATGGCGTCCCGGGGATTGATCTCGATGACGCCTCTGTTGCCTATGACGACCACTCGTCCGCCATAGGCCAGCATATTCAGGTCCTTGTCCAGGTTGACGTTGGCCAGCATTTCCATGATCACGTCGACGCCCAGCCCACCGGTGAGATCCATAATATGTTCCGGGTAGTCGGCGTCGTGGTGGTTGACCACGTAATGGGCGCCCTGTTCCGTCACCAGGGCCGCGCCCCGCTCCGAACCGGCTGTACCGATGACCGTCATGCCGGCGGCACGCGCGAGCTGTACGGCCGCGATGCCCACGCCGCCGCTGGCGCCGTGCACGAGTACCGTTTCGCCGGCCCGGCCTTCCGCGCGCTGGAATAGTCCGCGCCAGGCTGTGGCGTAAGGGATGTACACCCCCGCGCCCTGCTTGAAGGAAACGTTATCGGGAAGCGGCTGCACCTGGCTCGCGGAGCACAGGGCCTGGGACGCGTATGAGCCGGTCAGCGCACCGGCCAGGTATACGCGGTCGCCCACGGCGACATGGGCCGTTTCGTCGCCGACGGCGGCGACGGTTCCTGCGCCGTCCATGCCCGGCGTGTAGGGCAGGTCGGGTTTCATGGCATAGGTTCCCGCGCGAATATAGGTATCTACCGGGTTCACCCCGGCGGCCCGTATGTCCACCAGGATCTGCCCGCCGCCTGCCTGGAGATCCGCGCAGGTTTCGAGTTTCATTACGCCCGGCTCCCCGAACTCGTGAATTCGAATCGCTTCCATATACGTCTCCTCAATTCAGAATCAACCGCAGAGTTTTGCGATCACTTCGTAGAGAATCCGCGGACCCCGCTCCATGTTCTCCACGGAGATGCGCTCGTCGTTGCCGTGGATCCGGCGAAGTTCTTCGTCGATCAGCAGAAAGGGCATGAAGCCGTAGCAATGAATCCCCAGGTCGCGGAAGTAGTGGCTGTCCGTGAAGCCCGAGAGCATGTTCGGTACGACCTCCACATGCCCGTGGTGTCGGGAGACGACCTCCCGCACGACGTCCACGAGGGGAGAATCGAAGGGCGATGCCGAATTGCCGAAGTTCAGAATCGTTTCCATCTCGATCCTGTCGTCGTCGACCACCCTTTTCAACTCCCGGACGAAATCTTCCGGCCTTTCCCCCGGCAGCAGCCTGCAATCCAGCTCGGCCGTCGCCGCCTGAGGTATGATATTGATTTTCTCGCTCCCCTGCAACATGGTTATCGAGATGGTGTTCCGGAGCATCGCCGCGTGATGCTGGTTCCGGAGCAGGTCGGCAAGGAACCCCTTGTCCCGAACGGACTCGCGGATGCGTTCGAAGCGTTTGCGGTATCCGTCTTTCTGCAGATGCGCGACGCCTTCGAAGTAGCAGGCGGCCGCGTCCGTCACCTTGATCGGCGGCGTGTATTGCATGATCGCGTTCAGGGCCCGGATGAGCCGGTTCACGGCGGAATGGGGCTTGGGGCGGGAACCATGACCGGGTTCGCCGCGGGCGACCAGGCGTATCCAGCAGGGCGATTTCTCGGTGATGTCGATGGAATAGACGGCCCTGCCGTTCTCCAGGCGTCCTTTTCCGCTTTCGTTTATCAGGAATTCCGCGTCCGAGACGAGTTCGGGACGGTTATGGGTAATCCAGCCGGCTCCGGCCGATCCACCGGCCTCTTCATCGGCGGTGACGAGAAAGATCACGTCTCGCTTCAGCGGAAAGCGATTCCGGCGCAGCGCGAGAAACACCACCAGCTCCGCGATGCCCAGGTTCTTCATGTCGAGGGCGCCCCGCCCCCAGATGTAGCCGTCCCGGACTACGCCGCCAAAAGGATCGACGGACCAGTAACGGCGGTCGGCGGGGACCACGTCGCTGTGACTCAGCAGAATTACGGCCCGCTTCGAACCGTCCCCTTCCAGCCTTGCGTAGAGATTGGAGCGTCCCGGGGCGGACTCGTAAACCTGGCAGTCTATGCCTTCTTCGGAGAGGATGCGGCTAAGGAAGGCGGTCGCGCGATCTTCGTTCCCGGGGGGATTCGTCGTGTCGATTCGCAGGTATTCGCTCAGCAGTTGTACGGCTTCACGCCCCAACGCGTTCCAGTCCAATGCCCTACATGCTCCCTTCGGCTTGAACCGCCTGCCTGATCACGGCGATGGCGGCCAGGTCGCCCACAGTGTCTCCCAGTCCGGCAGGCACGATCCGTACGGTATCGTAGACTCGTGACCAGGTTTCGCGCCGCAGGTAGTTTCGAATGGGTTCCAACAGAAGATCCTGTGCCTTGACCAGGATGGTGCCGATGACGATAATCTCCGGGTTCAGGATGTTCACGATGTTTCCCAGTCCAACGGCCATGTAACGGGCCGTTTCGTCCACGATCTCCCTCGCGCACGGATCGTTTTTCCTGGCCGCCGCCATGACGGTTTCCGCCGTGAGGCCCTCCAAGTTTCCACCGGCCAGGTCGACCATGAGCGAGCCGGGCGCCGCATGCGCTTTCGCCCGGGCCCTCCTGGCGATCGATGGCCCCGAGCACAGGGACTCCAGGCAGCCGCGCTTGCCGCAACCGCAGGCCGGACCGTCGTCGACGATGGTCATGTGCCCCACTTCGCCGGCCGCGTCGTTCGGACCGCGGTAGAGCCTGCCGTCGAGTATGATGCCGCCGCCGATACCGGTGCTCATGGTCATGTACACCATGTGGCGAAAGCCCCGGCCGGCCCCGAAGGACCACTCCGCCAGGGCGCCGGCGTTGGCGTCGTTTTCAACAAAGGCCGGCAGCGACAGCGCGCTTTCGAGCCACGCCTTCAGCGGCACCTCGTCCCAGCCCGGCAGGTTGGGCGGCGCGTAGACCACGCCCGTTCCCGTGTCCAGGGGACCGCCGCAGCTGACTCCGACGCCGGCCAGGTCCGCGTTGGCAAGCGAACCGCGCGCCATGGCCTCCCGGGACATATCCACCAGGGACGCCACCACGG
>JAPOYX010000216.1:19266-138953 GCA_026706345.1 Gemmatimonadota bacterium
GGCACGTCGGAATCGTTCGGCGGGCGAAAGCAGCTCGATACCCGCTCCGGCCTCTGTCGGCCTTCGGACCTTGTGCAGGATGTTTCCGTCCCAATCGGCGATGACCACGGCCAGCTTGGTGCCGCCGATATCATGGCCCAGGAGGTACGGGGCGTTCCGATCGGGCTGGGGCATAATCGCGGGTCGGAGCGTTAATCCTGACTGGAGCATAGTCGCGGGTCGGCACATGAATCCCGAGGCTTCGCGGGCGCCTTCCGGCTTTCAGGAAAGCATGCAGTTATTATAGCCCGCGAACGGCTTGTGTCAACTGCTTTCAACCGGGTCCCGACGCTGTTCCGGGCAGCCAAAAACTGATTGACAGCAACCGTCCGGTCCGGGCATTTTTGCAGGAATCGGAAGGCTGCTTCCCGGTCTGGGCGGCCTTGACCTGAGGCGCACGGATCCGCGGCCGGTCCACGGCCCGCTGGAGGAATGGGAGGAGGACGGCAAATGTTGGATACCAAGATTCTGTGGATGTGGCTGCATGTACTGGGCGTCGTGCTGTGGGCGGGCGGTTTCTTCTACGTCCTGGTCGCGCTCACCCCGGCGCTCCGGTCGGGCAGGGCGTCGGAGGAGCGCGTGGAGATCATGCGCAGGACCGGCGCCATATTCCGGCGGGTATCCTGGACGGCGATCGTCATCCTGGTCGTGAGCGGTTCGTTCAGTCTGTATAACCGGATCATGGATGGGGTGGCCGCCCGGGCGATGTCGTCCCAGCCCGAGCTGTACCCGCTGCTTCCGCCGGGCTACGAAGCCCTGATGACCGTCAAGCTGCTGATCGTGATCGCGTTGATCGTGCACCATGCGGTCCGGCTCCTGGAACCCCGGGTCCTCGAAGACGGCAGCATCGGGTTCAAGTCCAGGGCTTCGGGCATCGTGGGCGCCGTGCTCTTTGCGGCGGCGGTGCTGCTGGGCCTGATCCTGCTGACCATGAACGTCTCTGTCTGATTCGGTTCCATGAAGGATTTCATCGCCCTGACCAAGCCCGGCCTGGTCATCATGCTGGTGCTGACCACCTGCGTCGGGTTCTACCTGGGGTCCGACGGGCCGGTGGACTGGCTGCGCCTGCTGCACACGCTGGCCGGAACCGCCCTGGCGGCCGGGGGCACGCTCGCCCTGAACCAGTTCATGGAGCGAGACCGGGACGCCATGATGCGGCGGACCCGGAAGCGTCCGCTCCCCGCCGGGAAGCTGCGGCCCGCGCAGGCCCTCGGGTTCGGCGTGGCCATCACGGTGGCGGGCCTGTTGTACCTAGCGCTTGTGGTCAACGTCCTGAGCTGCGCGGTCACCGCGTTGATCACCGCCACCTACCTGTTTCTCTATACGCCGCTCAAGCACCGGACCACGCTGTCGACCGTGTTCGGCGCGGTCCCGGGCGCGTTGCCGCCGGTGACGGGATGGGCGGCTGCCCGAAACGAACTGGGGCTGGAGGCCGGCGTCCTGTTCGCCATCCTCTTTCTCTGGCAGATGCCCCACGCCCTGGCGCTGGCCTGGCTCTTCCGCGAAGACTACGCCCGCGCCGGTTTTCAGTTGCTGCCCGCCGTCGATCCCGACGGCCGGTTCACGAGCGTGCAGATCCTGATCAACTGCCTGGCCCTGACCGCCTTCAGCCTGGTCCCGACCATACTGGGCATCTCGGGGATCATCTATTTCTACGCGGCCTTCGCGGCCGGACTGGGCCTGCTCGCTTTCGCCATCCACCTGACCGTGACCCGGACGCAGGCTTCGGCCAGGAACCTGTTTTTTGCGTCGCTGGTGTTCCTGCTGGTCCAGTTCTCCGTGATGGCCTATGACAAGGTGTGAGTACGTGTCGGTATCGCTACGGATGGATGGTTGCGATGTTTGCCGGTATGGTTTTCGACGAGCGGATGCGACGCGATCCAGATCAGGAAATACTTCTGAGGAGTACACGCTGAAATGCTGGAAATTTCCGACCTGCCCCTGATGAATGCCTGCCTGAACACGACCAGCGCGGCTTTCCTGGTCGCGGGCTACGTCAATATCAGGAAGCGCAATGTCGCCGCGCACAGGACGTGCATGCTGGGCGCGGTGGCGGCGTCCGTTCTGTTCCTCACAACTTATCTGATCTACCACTTCAACCACGGAAGCACGCCCTTCACCGGCGAGGGATGGACACGTTACGTCTATTTTACCATATTGATAAGCCACACGATTCTGGCCACGGCCATCGTGCCCATGGTCGTGCTGACGCTGCGCCACGCGCTGAAGGGACGTTTCGAGCGCCACGCGCTGCTGGCCAGGTGGACCCTTCCGATCTGGCTGTACGTGTCCGTTACCGGCGTGCTGGTGTACCTGATGCTCTACCACTGGCCCGTATAGACATGCTCTACCACTGGCCGGGATAGGCGACTGGCATGGCCGTAACCGTTCGCAGCCTGACACTGGCCGCGCTCATGATCGCGCTCATGACGCTGGCGACCCTGATCGTCCGGATCCCCAATCCGGCTACCCAGGGATACATCAATCTCGGCGACGCGATGCTGTTCACCATCGCCCTCGTCTTCGGCTGGCGTATCGGCGGAATCGCGGGCGGCGTGGGTTCCGCCCTGGCCGACGCGCTGGGCGGCTATTTCCTCTGGGCGCCCTGGACGCTCGTCATCAAGGGCTTGGAAGGGATCCTGGTCGGAACGATCGCGGCCTGGGGAGCCCGGGACGGTCGGGATGCCCGGGGCGGTCGCCATCCGCGCCGGATCGCGGCCTTCGTCGCTGTGTTCGTTGGCGGCGCATGGATGGTATCAGGGTACTACGTGGCCGGATCGGTGTTGTTCGGAGGAGTAGCCGCACTGACGGAGATACCGGGTAACCTGACGCAGGCCGGTGTGGCGGTGGTGGTGGCTTTGCCCCTGTCGGTCATATTGAGAAACGCCCTGCAACGGAGTGATTATGGACCTCACGCATCTCGATGAAAAGGGACGCGTCCGCATGGTGGACGTGACGGAGAAATCGGTTACGGAAAGGCGGGCGGTGGCCTACGGTGAAGTGAGGGCGGCTACGGAGACGATCCGGAAGATCTCCGCCGACGAGATGGGCAAAGGGGATGTACTGACCACGGCGAAGATCGCGGGCATCTCGGCGGCCAAGAAGACGGGCGACCTCATCCCCATGTGCCATCCCATCCCGCTGACCCACGTGGAAATCGACATTACCCTGAACGAAGACCAGGGCAGGATCGGCCTCCTGGCCACGGCCGTCGCGTCCGGCAAGACCGGCGTGGAAATGGAGGCCCTGACGGCCGTCTCCGTAGCCGCCCTGACCATCTACGACATGTGCAAGGCCGTGGACCGGACCATGGAGATCGCATCCGTCCTGCTGGCGGAGAAGGAGGGCGGCAAGTCGGGCACGTTCAAGCGGCCCGGGTGGGAGGGTCCGGGGTAGTCCGGACTCATCTTCCCCTGATCGTTTCGATGTAGTCGTCCGTGTTCTCCCTACTTCGCAAAATGCCGCAGATGCGTTCAACGGGATGACGGTCCTTCGCTGCCTTGCGAACGAGCAGGCCCTCTTTCGTCGGTATAATCTCGACCTCGATGCCTTGATGCAATCCATAGCGGTCTCTCAACCGCTTCGGGATCGTAATCTGCCCCCGCTTGGAAATCCTCATACAGCCTCCTGGGTGTGTTGCAGAATCTGCCTTTCACATTAGTCGGTGTCTTGCCGGGATTTCTCGTACTTCACTTCACCGTCCCCATGTCAGCCGAAACTGACATGCGGGTCTTTTTTCTTGACGGCAATCGATTGGGCCATATATTGTAGTGCGACATTAGGAATAATTATGCTTATAAATTCATATTTATTCGGATAAACACGTGAACGCCAAGCACCAGCGCCAGGGCACCCTACGATCACTCATCGAGCGGGGGCACTTCCATACGCACAAGGAGGTGATCGCGGCCCTGCACACGGAAGGGATCGACATCAACCAGGGCACGCTGTCCAAGGATTTCAAAGAACTGCACGTGATCAAGACGCGTCTGGCGGACGGACAGTACAAGTACGTATTGCCGCGTTACTACTCGGTGGAGACTCAGGACGAACTGGTCGAACGGGAGATCCGGGATTTCGTCGTCGGCGCGGAAGACGCCATGAACCAGGTCGTCCTGCAGACCACCGCCGGTCACGCGTCCGGGGTGTGCGAGGCGATCGACCAGGCGGAATGGCCGGAGATCGTAGGCAGCGTGGCGGGCGAGAACACGATTCTCTTGGTCACGAAATCGACCGCCCAGGCCAGCAAAACGCTGAAGCGCATCCGGGCCATCATGAAGCAGAAGAGGTAAGACACATGATCAGACTGGGCATCATAGGCGCGACGGGGTACACGGGCATGGAACTGTACCGCCTGGCGTCGCGTCATCCGGACATCGAGATCGCGTTCGCCACTTCGGAACAGTACACCGGCCAGCACCTCGGCGAGATCTTCCCCCGGGTGGACCCGGACCGGGACATTACGCTGAGATCCCTGGACGACATTTCGGAAGAACCCGCTGACGTGGTCTGTTTCTGCACGCCGGACGGGGTGGCCATGGACCGGGTCGGCGCCTTTCTCGACCGGGGCGTGCGCGTCGTGGACGTCAGTTCCGATTTCCGGTTCGACGATCCGGAGGTGTATACGTCCTGGTACAGCCGGCCGCATACGGCACCGTCGCTCCTGGATTCCGCGGTGTACGGGATTCCCGAATTGAACCGGGATCGCATACGGACGGCCGATCTCGTGGGCAATCCCGGCTGCTATCCCACCGGCGTGATCCTCGGCCTGGCCCCGCTGCTCGAAGAGGATGCGATAGACGCCGGGCAGATCATCGTGGACGCCAAGTCGGGCGTCAGTGGCGCCGGCCGGGGCCTGAAGCTGCGGAATCTCTACGTGGAGGTGAACGACAGCATCACGCCGTACAACATCGGCCATTCGCACCGCCACGTGGGGGAAATCGAGCAGGAACTGTCCAGGTTCTCCGATGGGTGGCCCTATGTGGTCTTTTCGCCCCATCTGACGCCCATGAACCGGGGCATCCTGGCGACGACCTACGTACACGTGAAGAACGGCGCGACCAACGGAGACCTGGCGGCCCTGTACGCGCAGCGCTACGAAGGGGAGCCTTTCATCCGGCTGTCGCAGTCCGGCTATCCCGAGACGCGCTTCGTGACCTGGACGAACTACTGCGACCTGCGGATCGACCGGGTGGACGGATCGGACCTGGCCATCGTCACGTCCGCCATCGACAACCTGGTCAAGGGCGCCGCCGGCCAGGCGCTGCAGAACGTGAACGCCATGTGCGGCCTGGACGAAACGACGGGGCTGATTTAGGGAAAGCGCGGCACGAGACTTACACGACGCGGCACGACGTGGCACGACACAATGCGACGGCACGATCGATTGGGATCATCATGGCACGAAACATCGTGGTAAAACTGGGCGGCGCGACGATCGAGCAGGACGGCGTGATCGAGGAGTTGGCCGCCGACCTTCGGGACCTGCCGGACGTTTTCCCGATCATCGTCCACGGCGGCGGTGCGGAGATCGGCCGGTACCTGGAGTTGCTCGGCAAGGAGTTCACCTTCGTGAACGGCCTCCGGGTCACGGACGGCGACATGGTCGAAATCGTGGAGATGGTCCTGTCGGGCAAGGTCAACAAGGAACTGGTCTCGCGCTTCCAGCACAGCGGCGTGAACGCTCTCGGCGTAAGCGGGAAGGACATGGGCCTGCTGCGGGCGGAGAAGTACCGGGAGGACGGCGTGGACATCGGTTTCGTGGGAGAGATCGTCGAGGTGAATACCGCCCTCTTCGATCTCTGCGCGTCGAACCACGTCACGCCCGTGGTCTCCCCCATTTCGGGGGGCGTCAACGGGGAGACCTACAATGTCAACGCAGACCACGCCGCGCTGGACATCGCCCGGGCCGTGGCCTGCGACGACATCGTGTTCATATCGGACGTGGCCGGCATCCACCGGTCCGACGGCCGGCCCGTTCGCAAGTTGACCCCCGAACTGGCCGATGAACTGATCGAAGCGGGAGAAATCACGGGCGGGATGATTCCCAAGGTCCGCTCCGCCCTCGAGTGCCTGTCCTATGGTGTCCGCCGTGCCCGCATCATCGCGTGGCGGGGGGCCGGAACGCTGCGGAAGGAACTGGCATCGGATGAAAGTGTCTTTGGAACGGTAGTGACCACTGGATGAACCACCGGAAGAAAGGAAAAAGCATGACTACCGAAGAGATCATCGGCCTGGAGGAACAGTACATCGCGCCGACCTACGTACGTCCGCCCGTCGTGTTCGACCGGGGCAGCGGAGCCTACGTCTACGACCTCGAAGGCAGGAGGTATCTCGATTTCCTCGGCGGTATCGCGGTGAATTCCCTGGGCCACGGGGTACCGGAGATCATCGGCGCCGTGGCGCAGCAGGCCGCGAAGCTGATGCACATCTCCAACCTGTACCACACGGAACCCCACGTGAAGCTCGCGAAGCTGCTGGTGGAAAACGCCTTCCCGGCCAGGGTGTTCTTCTGCAACAGCGGATCGGAGTCCATTGAGGCGGCCCTCAAGTTCACCCGCCGGTGGGCGTCCGAAGCGGGCGGCGAAGCCAAGCACGAGATCGTGACCTTCGAGAACGCGTTTCACGGCCGGACTTACGGCGCCGTCAGCGCCACGGCCCAGCCCAAGTACCACGAGGGGTTCAAGCCCATGCTCCCGGGGATGGTCTACCTGCCCCTGAACGAGATCGAGCCCCTCGAAGAAGCGATATCGGCGGAACGGACCGCGGCCGTGATGGTGGAGCCCGTCCAGGGAGAGGGCGGCGTAAACCCGGCGCACGTGGAGTTCCTGCAACATCTGCGCAGGTTGTGCGACGAACGCAGGGTCGCCCTGATCTTCGACGAGATCCAGTGCGGCCTGTGTCGCACGGGCAAGCTCTTCGCCTACCAGCACCACGGCATCGAGCCGGACGTGATGACCCTGGCCAAGCCGCTGGCCGGCGGCTTGCCCATCGGCGCCGTCATGATGAAATCCCACATCGCCGAAGTGCTCAAGCCGGGCATGCACGGCTCCACCTTCGGGGCGAACCCGGTGGCCTGTCACGTAGCCCATGCCGTCGTCAGCAAGATGATCGACGAGGGTCTGGCGGACCGGGCCCTGGAAATGGGCGGCAAACTGACCGCCGGTCTGAATGAGCTCACAGGAACCAACAAGGACATCCGGGGCGCGGGCCTGTTGATCGGCGTGGAATTCGAAGACAAGGTGGGCGACGTGGTGAACGCGTGCCGGGACGGGGGCCTGATCGTGGGAACGGCCGGGGACAACGTGCTCCGCTGCGCGCCGCCCCTGGTGATCGAACAGCGGCACGTGGACGAGGCGCTCGGGATCATCGGCGGAGTGCTGGACGCGCGGTGAGCAGAATGGGAGCATCATGACCGACAGCCGGGACGAAGCACTCAAACAACTCATGGATGATTTCCACGCGTCCATCGACGCGGACCGCCGCCTGTTCCGCGTGGACATCAGGGGCAGTATTGCCTATGCGCGCGGGCTCGTGCGCATCGGCGTGCTCACCGCCGATGAGGGCCGGGTGATCGAAGCGGCACTGGGCGAGATCGAAGGCGAGATCGAAAGCGGCGCCTATACGCTGACCCGGGACCTGGAAGACATCCACATGGCCGTGGAGAAACGCCTCATCGAGAAAGTGGGTCCCGTGGGCGGAAAGCTGCACACGGGCCGGAGCCGGAACGACCAGAACGCCACGGACGAGCGACTGTATCTCCGCGAGGTGGTGGACGACGTCTCCGGGCGGATCCGGGAATGCCAGGCAGCGCTGCTGGGGCTGGCCGAGCGTACCGTGGATGTCGTCTTCCCGGGGTATACCCACCTGCAGCAGGCGCAGCCGATCCGGTTCGCCCACTACGCCCTTTCGCTCCTGTTCGGGCTCCAGCGGGACCGGGAGCGACTGGCGGATTGCCGGAAGCGGATCAACGTCATGCCCCTCGGCGCCGGGGCGATGGCGGGCAGCGCCTTCCCGATCGACCGCGCGTTCCTGGCCGATGAACTGGGTTTCGACGGCATCTCGCCCAACAGCATCGACGCGGTGAGCGACCGAGATTTCAACGTCGAGTTCCTCGCCGCATGCACGACACTGATGATCCGCATCAGCCGGGCCTGCGAGGACCTGGTCATCTGGTCGTCCACGGAATTCGGGTACGTCACGCAGCATCCCCGGCTGGCCACGGGCAGCAGCATCATGCCGCAGAAGAAGAACCCGGACGCCGCCGAACTGCTGCGGGGCAAGACCGGACGCGTCGTGGGCAGCCTGGTCTCCCTCGTTACCATGCTCAAGGGCCTGCCCCACACGTACAACAAGGACATGCAGGATGAAAAGGAACCCCTTTTCGATGCGATCGACACGGTGACCGTCGCGCTGACGGTCTTCACGGCGATCTGGGAGACGCTGGAGGTTAGCGGCGATCGGGTTGAAGAAAACATGGACGACGCCATGCTGGCCACGGACCTGGCGGACTACCTGACCCGGTGCGGCGTGCCGTTCAGGGAAGGACACGGCATTGTGGCCGCCCTCGTGGACGAGGCCATGAACCGAGGCTGCAGCCTGCGGGACCTGCCGATCGAGCTGTATCAGCATTATTCGGAACATTTCGACGAAGCCGTGATCGCCGGGCTCAGGTTCGACGACAGCGCCGACAAGCGCGATCTGCCCGGTGGGACCGGTAAGGACTCCGTGCTGCGCCAGCTGGAACAGGCCCGCGAGATCATCGCGCAGGGATCATAAGATGTGGTTGAGTTCGGCAAGCCAGGACACGGGTATCAAGAGTGCAGGTAGTCATGGAGCAGAACGGCCATGAACAAAGCTGACACGTCTTTGACGCCGGCCTCGAACGGAAGCGACATCGTCATCCGTCCGGCCGTGATCGGGGACGTCCCCGAGATCATGGAGATTCTCCAACCCTATATCGAGGAGGACATCCTCCTTCCGGTGTCGGTCTACCGCCTGTTCGAGCACATCCGTTATTTCGTCGTGGGCGAGCGGGACGGCCAGGTGATAGGCTGCGGTTCCCTCGTGATCGTGTGGCACGACCTGGCCGAGGTGCGGTCCCTGGCCGTCCGGAGAGGATGCCAGGGCGGCGGCGTCGGCGGGCGCATCGTCGACGAACTGATCGCGGAAGCGGAGGAACTGGGCGTCGCCCGGGTCTTCGCCCTGACCTACGAGACCAGCTTCTTCGGCCGCCACGGGTTCGAGGTGGTCGATCGCGAGACCCTGCCGCACAAGGTATGGAAGGACTGTACCTCCTGCGCCCGTTTCACCCACTGCGACGAGATCGCGGTAGCCCGGACGCTGATCCCCGAAGACCAGCGGAAACCGGAACCCGCCCTGCCGGACATGCAGCAGGACCCCACGCTGATCATGCCTTCTCCCGCTCCTCAGTAACTAATCTTCCGCTCCCCGGCGACTCGCCTTTGACTGGCTGAAAAAGCGTGCCTGGACGATCTCCTCTATCGAACCACGTGACGGAAGCAGCGAACCAGCTCGGATGGTGGCTGCGGCTTCCCCCGACCAACCTGATAGATCGCGGCGATCACGTCCGTTTCCGCCACGCCCTCTACTTGATGATCCACCAGACCGCCACCGTACTCTACGGGATGAACGGCCTGCCGGAGATCATGTATTATCCGTCGCGGCTCGAAGGCGCGCGAAACCGGCTGAACGGGTTGTCACGGGCGCTGGAAAACGCAGGCGATGCCCTGTGGACGCTGGCGACCGAACGGGTACCTGAAAAGGCGTGGGCAGCCGCGTCCCGGCTGATGCGGGATACCCTGGCGTTGCTGCACGAATCCGGTGGCGATCATGGCACGTTGGACCAGGATATCGAGGAAGGGTCCTTCAAGCCGGATCAATCCCGGGATCCTGGTGAGCTGTACGCCTTGGCCGCCGAAATCGTGGAGAGGATCCGGCTGCTCGAGGGAACGAGCGCCGTGGCGCTGGGTGGATCCCTGGGAAGAGGTTACGCCGACCGCCAGTCGGACATCGACCTGCTCGTGTTCGGGCCGGGCATTCCCCGGGAGGCCGATCGCCGCCGGTTGATCTCGGCGTGGCCGGACATGCGGCACGGTCCCCTGATTGAGCCGGCCTGCGACAGCGTGGTGCTTGACGGGGCGATGGTCCACATCCGTTACTGGACCCGGCAGACCGTGGAAGATATGCTGAAGGCGTTTCCCAGGCCGCCCGAGCAGCGGATTCTCGCCGAAGAGTTGCAGTGCTGCCATGCGCTGGTCGATCCGGATGGTCGGCTGAGTGTGTGGCAGAATGTATTGGAAAAGTTACCCGCTGAATTGGTTAAAGCGGTGATCGGTGAAGCACAGGATCGGCTGCCCCTGTTTCGGAACCAGTGGCGAACGGCACAGGGCGCTGACGACCGGGGCCACCTTTACTGTCTGGCCAACCAGGCCGTGAACGATTTACTGATCGCGCTGTACATAAGGAATGGACGGTTTCTGAGTACGCCTCGGTGGGTCCACAAAGATATCGGAGTGTGTGCTACCTTGCCAGCGGACCTGGGGGCGAATCTCTCTCGGCTCGTAGATGGGATCATCGACAGGGAAGATATGGTGGCCAGATGGACGGTACTGGAGGATCTGTGGGACAGGTCTGAATCTCTGCACACCACATTGGAGTGATGTCTCATCCATCTTTAGCTGCGAGATAAATCTGCAGATTGCGACTATTGACAATGACTGTTCTAATTGACATTTTTAACACAATCAATATGTTGTGTAATGATACCTGCTTTCGACAGTTCCGGAAACCTTCCTCCAGGTGTTTACTGGTCTGCCTGGGAAGAGGTGTCGACCAGATTTGGGACAAATCCATGGAGACGGTTAATTCTTTCCGGTCTTCGAGAAGCACTGTCGAATCTTAAACTTGCTGGTTGTCAAAAGGTCTATCTAGACGGTAGCTTTGTTTCCAGCAAGAACATGCCGAATGACTTCGATGCATGTTGGGATGAAAACGGAGTAAATCCGACTGTTCTTGACCCAATTCTGTTAACTTTTGATTCCGGCAGGGCTACCCAGAAAGCAAGGTACATGGGGGAGTTGTTTCCTGCCTCTGTTTCAGCAAATAACGACGGACTGTCATTCTATGAATTCTTCCAGACAGACAAACACACTGGAAACAAAAAAGGGATAATCGCGCTGGATTTGGGAGATCTCAAATGATTAAGAACGAGAGACAATATCTAATCACCAAAGCACAGTTATCGCGATTCGTGCGTACCTTGGAAGGCCTGAGCGAAGAGGTGGGGGTACATCCGCTGATCCTGAAGGCGCAGAAAGATGCGGTGCGTAGCCAGCTTTGCGATTTGGAAGCAGACTTACGCGAATATGAATCATTGAAGGCAGGCAGATTCAAGTTGGAACAGCTTAAGACCGTCAGAGAAATACCGACCATACTGATCAAAGCGAGAATCGCTCAGGGCCTAAGCCAGAAAGACCTGGCGAAGCGGCTCGGTTTGAAAGAGCAACAGATACAGCGATACGAAGCGACTGACTATGCTTCCGCCAGGCTTACAAGAATACGCGAGATCGCTGAAGCCTTAGATATTGAATACTAACCCAAACGAATTCGATCGAGTTGAACGTAACATTGGAATCAAGTGATTTGCACAGTACCACTAACAACGACTAATTCAAATGGATTGTTTAGCATAAGGAATTGTAGCGATGGGACACACTGACCATGAAACAGACCAAACAGGTTGTGATGTCATGGAGGAGTTTCGAACCTTTCTTATTGAATTAGCAAACAACCTTACTTCTCATCTTGACATTCCTGAAGGTGTACCCAGTCAGTGGTGGTCTAGAGTCGATGAAGGCTCTCTTTTTCTTAACTCGAAAGAATATCAACAGTATAACCATATTCTACGAAAGTTGATGGAATCCGGTAGATGTGAATACCTATACAGTGCCCAACTGTCAACGTCCGCCAGGTTTGGGCGCGCATGGCCTCGCAACTAATCGCGAAATCTGAAGCAGCAAATAGCTGGGGAGGACGTACCATTTGGATAGTTCAGGATTTGTTGGCTGATTACATTCGTACACAAACTGCTTTGCCACTAGATGATCTACACTCCCCAGATTGGATTCCGGATGAAGTAAATATGGTTGTGGCGAATTTGAGTGGACCTGTTGCGCTGTATGCCGGACCTATCAGGCCACGAGGTAAAGATCAGGCATGCTGGATGGAAATACTAGGAGCCGCTCATTTACCGTCTAAAGAAGCAATCACAAGTAAACTACGAGAAAGGAATAACCTCACTTCCACACGTGTATCATTGGAATAGAAGTCCCTAGTCGCTAGAGAATCCCGGTTTGAGATATTTAAGACAAAGCAGTCGTGATACACTAACTGTGCGAGAGCGTAGTGAGTTGATGGGCCGTATTCGATCCGTGAATACGAAGCCCGAGATGCGCGTACGGCGGCTGGTGCACGGTATGGGATACCGTTACCGTTTACACGCAAAGGATCTTCCGGGTCGACCGGATCTTGTATTCCGTCCACGACGCAAGGTCATCTTTGTTCACGGTTGTTTCTGGCATCGTCATAGAGGATGCTCAAATAACCGAATGCCGAAATCACCTGAACGGCTATTTTATTGGCGTAAAAAGTTGGATGGCAATGCTCAACGCGATAGGGAACATTATTCTGCTTTGCGGAGCATGGGGTGGCAGGTACTCGTGATCTGGGAATGCGAGACAAAGGAACCAGAATCCGTCAAAGAGAAAGTTAGAGCATTCCTAAAATATAACGAGGAATAACGGCATCAGATTTCGCTAACTCCTGACTTCGCTTTAAGGTACATCTTCGACGGTTAAACGAACTCATCATTGGCAACCTAGCTAAGAACCGGGTAGGTAGTAGTTCGAAGTCATAGCTTTACATCCCTAAATCCTCAATTCAAACCCATCCTCGGTCTGCCTCAAGCTCTCTGCTACCAGATCGTCGGATATCCGGACGACTACGCCGGAACCCGAATCGCCGATCGGCTCGAAGGATACGCCGAGGTTTCTGTCCCTGCCCCCGGCCTGCGCGACGTCGACCACGAGCCTGTTGCGATCGGATGAAAACGTATCGAGCAGGCCTTCCGGAACGTCTACGTCATCCACGACGACGGTCAAACCCTCCGCATCCCACGATTCAATTACCCCGTCGAACCGGTTCAACGTCCATACGACCGGTTCATTCTCCTTCGTATTGAGTGAAACGATCCGTTCGTCCTCCATCACGACGCCGAGTCGCTCGCCGGCAACAAGCAGATGGGTGAGATCTTCCCTCGGTCCGCCGCATCCCATAGCGATCAGCAGGGCAGCCAGAACGAAGTATCGCATGTTTATGTGGTACATGGTCGTCTCCCGGATGCAGCGCGCCGGTTGTGCTTCGCCGCCTGAATTCGCGTACATCACGCGTGGATCCCGCCTCGATCACGCCTCCTCAATAAACCGTTCCACGTCCACGAGGACCCCGTCCCGGCGTGCCGAATCCCATCCGGCCAGGATAGGTGCGAGCGATCTGAGCCCGTCGTGGTAATCGCTCTGAAGCAGATTCGGATCGTTCGACCGGACCGCCTCGACGAAGGCCTGGTCCTGGGCCAGCCATGGGTCGAAGGGATCGGCCTCGTAGACGACCTCGTCATTCACCTCTATCCGTTCATAACCGAAAACCCCCAGCCTCCCGCCGTCGAAGTAGATCTTGAAATAGGGCTCTTCGCCCGGGCCGGTCGGATCGGATTCGATGAAGGTCAGCGTCGCCGTGGCGCCTTCCGACAATTGGTAATGGAAGGACGAGGAAAGAGGGGTGTGGTATTCCTCCGGATGGTACAGGAATGCCTGGGCCTTGAGGACGTCCTGCCCCGTCATGAACCGGGTGTAGTCCGTGGCGTGCACGCCCCAGTCGAAGAAGCGGACGCCGCCTTTCTCCACCTGGTGCGACCATGCGGTGGGGGCAACAGCGGCCGGTTTTGGGTTATGCGAGATCTGCTGGAAACGGACATGCACTACGCGCTTGTCCCGGAGCAGCCGCCGGGCTTCCTGGAAGATCGGCCGGTACCGTTCCCGAAAGCCTACCGTGCTGATGACGCCGCCCTTCCGCACCGCCGCGTCGATCCGCTTCGCCAGGGCCATGTCCATGGCCTGGGGCTTCTCGCTGAAAAGCTGGATGCCGCGTTCGGCCGCAGCGATCTCCACGTCGGTGCGGGCGAAGGCCGGCACGATAGACCAGAGGGCGTCGAGGTCTTCGGCTTCCAGCATCGCGTGGGCGTCCGTGTAGGTACGGGCAACCCCGAACTGCGCAGCCGCTTCACGTAGCGCGTCTTCATTGATATCGCACAGCGCCGCAATCTCGACGCCGTCGATCCGGCACAGGTTGGGCAGGTGGGTGGCCTGTGCGAACCGGCCGGTTCCGTAGACGGCCACGCGTACGGGTCTTCCGGGCATGGGGGTCTCCTGTTTCCCGCTGGCGTGACGCGGCCAGCGCGGTTTGCGACTATTTCGTAATCTGATCTCTAATGGGCGCCGGATCTATATCGCCGGCATTTCCACGCCAAGGCCAGCCGCGGTTTCCGTGATCGTGTTCCAGGTCTTGTCCGGGATGTAGATGCCCTCGGCAAGCCGCTGCTGCCGTACGTCCTCCTCGATTTCGCCCGGTGCGTAGACCCTGTCGAATCCCGGCAGGGGTTTCGCCGAACCCACGTAGGCGACGTGGGCTTCGATTTCCGCCTTGTAGTCGGCTGGGTCCATGAAGGCCCCGATGTCCAGTGCGGCGATCAGGATCCCTCCCCCGCCCTTGCCGCCCGTACACCCCGCGTTCGACAGGGGGCCGATAATCATCTCGATCATCATGGCCAGGCCGTGTCCCTTGTGGCCGAACTGCAGACCGCCCAGGGGCAGGACGGCCACCTGGTCCGGCTCGGCGTGATACCGGCTGCCGTCGTTCACGTAGCGGCCCTGCTGGTCGATCAACCATCCGTCCGGCATGGGCTCGCCGCGCTCTATCTTCTGCTCCACCTTGCCGCCCGCGACCACGCTGAGTGTCATGTCCAGCATGAGGGGCGGACCCTGTGCGCGGGGCACGGCGAAGGCGATGGGCTCAGGCCGCAGGCGCCGGTCAGCGCTACCGTAGGGCGCCACGAATTCGCCGCCGCCGTTGAGTCCCACCATGCCGATCATGCCCTGTTCGGCGATCCGAGGGGGGAAGTCGCCCAACCGGCCGATGTGGGAGACGTTCCGCAGCGCGATCATGCCGATCGTGGCGCTGCGCGCCTTTTCAACCGCCAGGGACAGGGCCTTTGTCACCGCTACGATGCCGTTGGCACCGTTCCCGTCGATCTGCGCGAATCCGGGCCGGTCCGCCACCACGATATGGTCTTCCCAGGGCCTGTAATCCGACTGCAGGGACGGGACGTAGCGGGGCATGAACCACACACCGTGGGAATCGTGCCCGAGCAGGTTGCTGGTCGTCAGGTGATCGGCGAGGATGTGGGCGTCTTCCGCCGGGATGCCGGTCGCCTCGAAGATCGCGCGGCTGAGACTGTTGAGCTTGTCGAAGGGCACTACGGGCATGGATCGACTCCTGTGATTTCCGTAAGCGTGGCTGGGTGGAAATGGGTATATGGATACAGAACTTACGTTTTCAATCCTGGGATGAAAACAGTCTTATGTCGATGCATCAATGGAAAGAAAACGAATCCATATACGAGACCCCATGCTTAAAAAACAACTGATTAAGAAAGTACCATCTCTCAAAGTTGTCCATCGGTAGGGAACAACGCGGCTCAATCAGTAGTGGAGACTGATTACTAAGAGGTCATAATGGAATCGATTTTCAACGATTTAATTGAAAAGTGGCATGGTCCTGTTCCGAGTTCCACGCTTGTTCTGTTCATAGCTGCAGTAGTACCAGGGGTTATCATTGTTTTTGTGAGGTCACAGTTTGTCAAAGGGAGCAGCCTTCCGTACCCAGCAGGGTTTCTTTCCTATCTGACTGTTTCGACGGTTTACTGGATGGTTTTATTGGTATTGATTTTCCCTCTGGGGATGTTGATATTGGACTACGCACGAATACACTACTTGATTGCTCCATTTTAATGAATGTAAAGAATTTACCTTTGTTGTTATTGTCCCAATACTCGTTGGATTTGTTTCCGGGTGGGTGGCAACCAGGGGTTATGTTTACAGGATCCTGTACTTCCTGAAACTAAACCCCTTTCATCCTACTCCGACAGCATGGGAATGGTGTTTTTCTGAATCCGTTGAACAGTTCATATTGATTACATTAAAAAACAGTGTTCAGTTTGGAGGGATGCTTGATTCTGATAGTTTCGCTTCGTCAGATATAGAAAACCAGGCTATCTACATATCTGAAGTTTACGAAATTGATTACCAGAATAACTGGATTCCCCAGGGTCGTGGCGTTTCCTTTCGAGTGGGGAGATTTCTTCAGTAGAATTCATTCCGATTAAGGAAGAGGAGCAGTCAAATGTCAAAAACACCCCAACCTCCAGAAAAAGGGTACGGGCCTACTCGCCATAAACCCACGGGGATTCAGACCGAAACCTAATCCGAACAGACCTGCGAATCCGAAACCTCCCAATGTGGGTAGCGCCCTGAAACCACCCCCCAGATCCAGGTAGTCTCTAAAGCCCCCAATCCAACATTGACTGGAACTCAAACCCCGCTTCCCGGAGCGGGGTTTTTTGGTAGAAGGGAATGGTCCAGGAATGTCATACTGAGCCAATCAGAAATGCGAACGCCCTTGACACGCCAGACAGGCATGATTAATTTGACCTCTATGTCTAATTGGCAATGCCAATATGGCACGATTAGTTGTGTGTGACAGATTGGCAGAAGACAGGAGAGCGTGGCAGTACCACCAGGTGTTTCGCTACAATGTGTATAACATCTTGAATAACAAACATTTAAGTTTCAATTACCGTGTTATGTGGGCGGGCTTGTCAACGGTGGCACGGAAATTGCACGTAAGAAAGCGGACGAGATAACTGTTCATTATCGTGATCGTGCTGATTTCAAAATCAGCGTTCTTATCACCAGTGAAAGGAGCAGGAAGCAATGAACGTACAACCTTTGGGCGACCGGGTTCTGGTCAAGCGCCTCGAGGAAGAAGAGGTACAGCGCGGCGGTATCATCATTCCCGATACGGCCAAGGAAAAGCCGCAGCAGGGCGAGGTCGTGGCGGCCGGTCCGGGGCGCGTCGGCGACAACGGCGACCGCGTGGCGCTGGAAGTCAAGGTCGGCGACAAGATCCTCTTTGGCAAATACTCCGGAACGGAAGTCAATCTGGATGATTCCGAATACCTCATGATGCGGGAAGAGGACATCCTGGGTATCGTGTCGTAGATCATCGAGTGTCCGAACCGTAACCTGCAAGGTCCGGTTGCGGCTGAATCAGCGCGTATGCAAGGAGGGTTGAACCAGTGGCAAAGCAGTTGAAATTCAGGGATGAAGCGCGGCGCTCCGTGCTGAGCGGTGTGGAGACCCTTGCCAAGGCGGTGAAGGTCACCCTGGGTCCCAAGGGCCGGAACGTGGTGCTCGACAAGAAGTTCGGTTCGCCGACCGTCACGAAGGACGGCGTGTCGGTGGCCAAGGAAATCGAATTGCAGGACCCCTACGAGAACATGGGGGCCCAGATGGTCAAGGAAGTGGCTTCGAAGACCAGCGATATCGCCGGCGACGGGACCACGACGGCCACGGTGCTGGCCGAGGCCATCTACCGCGAAGGGCTGAAGAACGTGACCGCCGGTCACAATCCCATGGCCCTGAAGCGCGGTATCGAGAAGGCCGTTTCCGCGGTAGTGGACGAGATCGAGGGCATCAGCCAGCCGACGGCCGGCAAGACCGAGATCGCCCAGGTCGCGACGATTTCCGCCAACAACGACCCCGAGATCGGCGACCTGATCGCCAATGCCATGGAGAAGGTGGGCAAGGACGGGGTCATCACGGTGGAAGAGGCCAAGAGCATGGACACCATGCTCGACGTGGTCGAGGGCATGCAGTTCGACAAGGGGTACATTTCCCCGTATTTCGTGACGGACTCCGAACGCATGGAATGCAGCCTGGACGATCCCTACATCCTGATCCACGAGAAGAAGATCAGCGCGATGAAGGACCTCCTGCCCATCCTCGAGAAGGTCGTGCAGCAGGGCAAGTCCATGCTGATCATCGCCGAGGACGTGGAAGGCGAGGCCCTGGCCACGCTGGTGGTTAACAAGCTGCGCGGCACCATGCGCATCTCGGCCGTCAAGGCACCGGGGTTCGGCGACCGCCGGAAGGCCATGCTGGAAGACATCGCGATCCTGACCGGCGGCCGGGTGATCACCGAGGACATCGGCATCAAGCTCGAGAACGTGACCTTCGAGGATCTCGGCCAGGCCAAGCGCGTGGTGATCGACAAGGACGAGACGACGGTCATCGAGGGCGCCGGTTCCCAGTCCGAGATCGAAGGCCGTATCTCCCAGATCCGTCGCCAGATCGATGAGACGACGTCCGACTACGACCGCGAGAAGCTGCAGGAACGCCTGGCCAAGCTGGCGGGCGGCGTGGCCGTGATCAACGTCGGCGCGGCGACCGAGACGGAGATGAAGGAAAAGAAGGCCCGCGTGGAAGACGCGCTCCACGCGACCCGCGCGGCCGTGGAGGAAGGCATCGTGCCCGGCGGCGGCGTCGTATACCTCAGGGGAAGCGGCGCACTGGACGGGCTGCAGGTCAACGGTGACGAGGCCACCGGAGTGAGCATCCTGCGAAGGGCGCTCGAAGAGCCGCTGCGGCATATCGCGGCCAACGCCGGCGCGGAAGGGTCGGTCATCATCGAGCACGTGAAGCAGAAGGAAGGCGCCGTGGGTTACAACGCCAATACGGGCGACTACGAGGATCTCATGTCGGTCGGCGTGATCGACCCGGCGAAGGTAACGCGCATCGCGTTGCAAAACGCTTCCAGCATCGCGTCCCTCCTGCTGACCACCGAGACCCTGGTGACAGACATTCCCGAGAAGGAGCCACCTCCCGCGCCGGGCGGCTACGGCGGTGGCGGCATGGGCGGCATGGGCGGCATGATGTAGGCCTCCAGGCCAACCTGCCAGGCAGTTTAAGTGCGTGAAGACCGGCGTCGGCTGTCTTAGTCGGCGCCGGTTTTGTTAGGAAGGAACGCATGCCTACCTACCAGTACCGCTGCAACAAATGCAGGCACGAGTTTTCCGAGTTCCAGTCGATCACGGCGGATCCCCTTTCCACCTGTCCGGAATGCGGCGGCGCCGTGAAACGCCTCATCAGCGGTGGGGCGGGCTTCCTGTTCAAGGGCGATGGATTCTATACCACGGACTACCGGAGCGAGAACTACAAGCAGGCCGAGAAGGCCGACCGGGAGTCTTCTTCGTCCAAGTCGGACGGCGGGTCCGACGGGTCCAAATCCGACGCCAAGTCCAGCGGCGGCGGGTCCTCCGACGCGTCCGGTTCCGGTGACAAGTCGAAATCCGAAGCCTCCCCGAAGGCCGACTCGTCTTCCGGTCCGTCTGGTCCGTCTGGTCAGCCTGGTCAGCCTGGTTAGCCTGGTTAGCCTGGTCCGTCCGGCCCGTCCGGTTCGGCCGGTCCGCCCGCGTCCAACTGAAGGATCATCATGAGCACAGAAGAAGCGAAATCACCGGACGACATCAAGGCCATTCACGACCGGATCTACGAGCAGAGCGTCTTCGTCGACCGGCTGGTCTCGGAAATCGGCAAAGTGATCGTCGGCCAGCAGTACATGATCGAGCGTCTCCTGATCGGCCTGTTGACCAATGGACACATCCTGCTCGAAGGGGTGCCGGGCCTGGCCAAGACCCTGGCGGTGCGTACCCTGGCTTCGACGGTCTCGGCGCGGTTCCAGCGGATCCAGTTCACGCCGGACCTGCTCCCCGCCGACCTCACCGGCACCATGATCTACCAGGCGAACAGCGGCGAGTTCATCGCCAAGAAGGGTCCGATTTTCGCCCACCTCATCCTGGCGGACGAAATCAACCGGGCGCCCGCTAAAGTGCAGAGCGCGCTCCTGGAATCCATGCAGGAGCACCAGGTAACCATCGGCGACGAGACCTTCCCGCTGGAGGATCCCTTTCTCGTCCTCGCCACGCAGAATCCCATCGAGCAGGAAGGGACCTACCCCCTTCCGGAAGCCCAGGTCGACCGGTTCATGCTCAAGTTGACGACGACCTATCCGCGCAAGGAAGAGGAACTGGAGATCCTGAACCGCATGACCTCCGGTGAGCCGGCGGAAGTGGACCAGGTCGTGTCGCTGGAGGATATCGTCCGCGCGAGATCGATCATCAACAGGGTCTACATGGACGATAAGATCAAGCAGTATATCGTCGATCTGGTCTTCGCGACCCGCAAACCGGAGGACTACGGCGAACTCGCCGAAATCCGGGACCTGGTGGAGTACGGCGCTTCGCCCCGGGCGACGATCTACCTGGCGACGGCCGCGCGCGCGCATGCCTTCCTGCGCCGCAGGGGCTACGTTACCCCGGAGGACGTGAAGTCGATCGGGATGGACGTGATGCGTCACCGCGTCATCGTCACCTACGAGGCCGAGGCGGAGGACATGACCTCGGAACAGATTCTTCAGCGCGTCTTCGACTGTGTAGAGATCCCTTGATACCCAGGCAGATCATCCAGAAGATCCGGCAGATCGAGATCCGGACCAAGCATCTCGTGAACGACGTATTCAGCGGAGAGTACCACAGCGTCTTCAAGGGACGCGGCATGGAATTCGCCGAGGTGCGCGAATACGAGCCGGGCGACGAGATCCGGTCGATCGACTGGAACGTCACCGCCCGCCTGGGGCGCCCCTATATCAAGCGCTTCATCGAGGAACGGGAACTGACGGTCATCCTCATGGCCGACGTCAGCGCATCGGGTCATTTCGGCACGGTGAACCAGATGAAGAGCGAGATCACCGCGGAGATCTGCGCGCTGCTGGCTTACGCGGCGATCCAGAACAACGACCGTGTCGGCCTGCTCATGTTCACCGACCAGATCGAGAAGTACATCCCGCCGAAGAAGGGCCGGACCCACATTCTTCGGGTGATCCGGGAAGTACTTTACAACCAGCCCGAACACACCGGCACCGACATCACGCAGGCGCTTGAATACCTGAACCGGCTGCTGACGCGCAGGAGCATTGTCTTCATCCTGTCCGATTTCCTGACAGCGGACTATATCAAGCCCCTGCGCGTGGCCAGCAAACGCCACGACGTGGTCGCCGTCACGATCACGGACCCGAGAGAACTCAGCCTGCCCGGCATCGGCCTGGTCGAACTGCAGGACGCGGAGACAGGAGAAGAGGTGCTCATCGACACCGGCAACGCCGAATGGCGCAGGCAGTACGCCGAATACAACGAAGCCCTTCGCGAAGACCGCGACCAGCAGTTCAGGGTGACCGGCGTGGACGCCATACACATCCGCACGGACGAGCCCTATATCGATCCGCTGCTGCAGTTCTTCAAATTGCGCGAGCGCAAATTCGCGCGGTGAATCGATACCGTTGCGAAGGATGCGTCCAGGCGCCCGCCCGTTCGACGATGATGACCTGCCTGGACCAGGAGAATCGAAGCCGTCGCTTCAGCCGCGTAAAGGCACGGTCCGAAGGATCGGGCCGGGGGGCAACAAAGGCTTGCGTTTCATCACTTTGTGCGCTAAATTAGGTTACTTTGAAAACCGTCGCGCGATTCGCGCGAAGCTTGTGGTAAAGTCACCGGGAGCCTGACTTGATAGAAGTAAGGGACCTGACCAAGAAGTACGGTAATTTCACCGCGGTGCGGGACGTGAGTTTCGAGGTGGAAAAGGGCGAGATTCTCGGATTCCTCGGACCGAACGCGGCTGGCAAGACCACCACCATGCGGGTGCTGACGTGCTTCATGCCCGCGACGGCCGGCACGGCCCGGGTGGCGGGGTTCGACACCTTCAGCCAGTCCCTCGATGTGCGCCGCAGGGTGGGATACCTGCCGGAGAACGTCCCGCTCTACCTGGACATGCGGGTCCGTCCCTACCTGGAGTTTATCGCCAGGATCAAGGACATCCCGTCCCGCGATCGCAAAAAGGCCGTCAACCGCGTGATCGAATTGACCTCCCTGGAAGAGGTCGAAAATCGGATCGTCGGTCATTGTTCCAAGGGTTTCCGTCAAAGGGTGGGCCTGGCCCAGGCGCTGATACACGATCCCGACGTCCTGATCCTGGACGAGCCGACCAACGGCCTGGACCCCAAGCAGATCAACGAGGTCCGGGAGGTGATCAAGAGCCTGGCCGGGGACCATACCATCATTCTCAGCAGTCACATATTGCCCGAGGTGAGCAAGACCTGCGAGCGCGTGGTCATCATCGACCAGGGCCGGATCGTGGCCGGGGACACGCCGGCCAACCTGGACGCGCGGCTGCGGGGTTCGCAGTCCATCTCGGCCCAGATCCGGGGTCCGGTCAGGGAAGTGATGGACCTGTTGAAGAAGAAGGACGGCGTTGTGGATGTGAAGACCAGGTCTTCGATCGGCGATGGTCTCTGGCAGTATGACATCGACATCGTCCCGGGCCGGGATCTCCGTCCGGAAGTGGCTTCGTCGGTGGTCGAAAACGGCTGGGACCTCGTGGAACTCACCACGGCCGGCATGAGCCTGGAAGAGATTTTCCTGGAGCTGACGACCCAGGAAGAGGAGGGCGACTGACGATGCAGGGATTGCTGGCCATCTGGGGACGTGAATTGAAGGCCTATTTCATTTCACCCATCTTCTACGCCCTTTCGACCGTGTTCATATTTATCGTAAGCTTCATGTTTTTCTACAGCTTACAGAGTTACACGCAGTATTTCATGCAGGCCGCGCAGTACCCGGCCATGATGGAACGGATCAACATCAACGAAATGATCATGCGCCCGCTGTTCAATACCATGAGTTTCGTGGCCGTGCTGACGCTCATGCCCATGCTCACCATGCGGGTCTTTTCCGAGGAAAAGAAGACCGGCACGATCGAGCTGCTGCTGACTTCGCCGGTCCGGGACTGGCACGTGATCCTGGGCAAGTTCCTGGCGGCCTTCACCCTGTACACGGCCATGATCGGGCTGACGATCATCTACCCGCTGGTGCTCCAGGTATACGGCGATCCCGACTGGGGTCCCATATGGGCCGGCTACCTCGGTCTCATTCTCCTCGGCGGCGGTGTGATAACCATCGGGCTCTTCGCCTCTTCGCTGACGGAGAACCAGATCGTGGCCGCGGTGATCTGCTTCGGCGCCGCGCTCATACTCTGGATGATGGATGTAGCGGCCGAATCGATGGCCGGCACGCTGGGCGAGGTGGTCGGATACCTGTCCGTGCTGAGGCACTACAATACCTTCGAGAAGGGGATTATCGACTCGACGGACTGCCTCTTTTTCCTGAGTTTCATCTTCCTGGGCCTGTTCATCACGGTCCGGTCGGTGGAGTCGATGCGCTGGCGGGGATGACACTTGTCCTGAATGGACGAACCAGCCCGCGCTTTCGAACCGCGTGCGGTCTGATAAGGGGAGAAACCCGTACATGAAGAGTCTTGTGCCATCCGCCGGATACCTGGGCCTCATCCTGATCCTGGTCAGCGGGTACCTCTACGCCTCGGATGCGACGACGCAGCGCACGGTCCTGATCGTCCTGCTGGCCGGTCTGGCGCTCGGATCGGCCTGGGTGGTCTTCGAGTGGGAAAAGGTGTGGAGCCTGCTTGGACGGCGTACCACGCGGTACGGGGCCAACACCGCCGTACTTGTCCTGCTGGTGATCGGCATCCTGGCCTTCGTGAACCTGATCGGTGCGCGTTACTCCCAGCGGTTCGACACGACGGCCAACCAGAGGTTCAGCCTCGCGGACCTGTCCGTCAGCGTGCTGGACGAGCTGGACCAGGACGTTCACATCGTGGGCTTCTTCAGATCCAGCGGGTCCGATGCCATGCAACGGCACGAGATCGACGACATGCTGAATCAGTTCCAGTACCACTCGGACCACATCACCTACGAATTCGTAGACCCCGATCTCGAGCCCAGCATAGCGCGTCAGTACAACATCTCCGCCTACGGAACGATCGTGTTCGAAAGCGAGGGCAAGACCGAGCACATCAACCGTTACCTCGAAGAGAGCGTGACCAACGCGCTGGTCAAGGTCACGCGGGAAGGCCAGAAGACCATGTATTTCCTGGAGGGCCACGGCGAGCACAACATCAACCTGACCGACCAGGCCGGCTACAACAGGATGCTCCAGTTGCTCGAGAACCAGAGTTACGTCGTCAGGAGTTTCTCGTTGCTTAGCGAAGTGGAGGTACCTTCGGACTGCAGCGTCCTCGTGGTGGCCGGTCCCAGGACCAACCTGGTGGGCAACGAGCAGGAAGCCATTCGCAACTACCTCGACCGCGGCGGCCGCGCCCTCTTCCTGCTCAATCCCGACTATCCCGAGGAGAGTGCCGATCTGTCGGAACTGCTTGCCCGCTGGAAGGTGGAGATCGGCGACAACGTAGTGATCGATGAGAGTGCCGTGGGACGGTTGCCCGGCATGAACGAGTACATGCCGGCCGTCATGCAGTACCCGGCCCATCCGATCACGCGGGCGCTCGGCAATACGGTCAGCTTCTTTCCGCTGGTGCGGTCCATAGAGCCCGCGTCGGCCTCCGACGACACCGTTGAAATACAGACCATCGCCATGACGGGCCCCCGCAGCTGGGCGGAATCCGCCCTGCCGGATACGCCGGAAGAAGCCATGGAGTACACGCCCGAACTGGACCCGGTGGAAGACGAGCCCGGCCCGGTTTCCATTGCCGTCGCCATAACGGCCGTCCCGAGGGCCCTGCCGCGCAGGGACATGACCACGCTGACGCCGCAGGAGATGGCGATGCGGCCGGAGGAGCACGAGTTGAAGACGCGTATCGTGGTCGTCGGCAACTCGGCCTTTGCCTCCAACGCCTATATCATGCTGCCGGGCAACGGAGACCTGGCCCTGAACATCCTCAACTGGCTCGCCCAGGAGGAGGATCTGCTCGCCATCCGGCCCAAGTCGAGCGACACCAGGCTGGTTCAGATTTCGCTGAGCCAGATGCGGGATATCTTCATCGTCACCGGCATACTTTCGCCCATCGGCATCCTCATCGCGGGCGTCATGGTGTGGTGGAGAAGGAAATAGGAGGCGATGTACCGTGAGCGGTGGCCGTTACACGATCATCCTGGCTGTCATTCTGGGATTGCTGGCGTCCTGTTACTTCCTTTTCGTCCTGGAAGAAGAACAGATCGCGGAAATCGAGCGTGTGTTCGAGGTCGACGCGGAGGAGGTCGTTGGGATCAGGGTTGCCGTGGATGGTGAAGCCACAACGCTGGAAAAGGTGCCGATGAAGGGCTGGGAGATAACCGAGCCGGTCAGGTACGCGGCCGACCCGAACGTCGTGGGAACGCTGTTGCAGGAGTTCTCCACCCTGTCCCCCGCCCGTACCGTGGCTGATTCGGCGGAAGTCCTGTCGGAATACGGCCTCGAGCTTCCATCGGCGTCCGTCGAGGTAACCCGGGGTCTCGACAAGCCCATGGTGTTGCTGCTGGGAGACGTGAACCCGACGGGCGCGGCCTATTACGCCGCTGAACAGGGAACCCGGCGGGTGTTTCTCGTCTCCGCGCGGATCAATGAGAATCTGCGCAGGTCGACCGATGCGTTGCGGGACCGCAGCCTGATGCGGGTTGAGCAGGACAAGGTGGAAGAGATCATCCTCGAAAAGGGAGACCGCAGAGTCGTCATCAAGTTGGATCCCTTTGGGATCTGGCGCGTGGAAGAGCCCTATCAGCTGCCGGCGGAGCGCGATGAAGTGGCCAACGCGATAAGTACGATCATCGGCGCCTCGGCGATTTCCTTCATCGATGAGGCGCCGTCTTCGCTTGAGGGATACGGTTTGACGGATCCGGTGATGACGGCGACCGTGAAATCCGGTGACGGCGGGATCCGGCATACGCTGATCCTGGGTAATGAAGAAATGGGCCTCGTCTATGCCATGACCGGCGAGAGACGCAACGTGTACTCGGTTTCGATGTCGATCCTCCAGCAACTGGACCGTGAGCCCGACTTCTACAGAAGGATTACAGCTTTCGATTTTCAGTCCTACAAGATCCCTGTATTTTCGATGAACCTGGGAAACGAGTCCGTGACCCTGGTCAAGCGGACCTTCGAGGACTGGCGGATGACGTCTCCTTATGAGTTGAGAGCCAATGACCGTTTCATTACGGCCATGCTGGACAGCCTGGAGATCACGCGTGTGCGGGAGCACATCCCGTCGACGTCCGCGAACAGAGCGACGTACGGTCTCGACAACCCGGCCGCCAGCCTGTCGCTTACGATTGAAGACCGGGTGAGGCCCCAGGAAGTCCTGGTCGGAACGGTCTCCGGTGATGGGAAGTACAGATACATGCTGGATCCCGCGGAGGAGTGGATCTACGCGGTGGACGCATCCGGTCTGCAGCATCTCCCGGCCACCGCACTGGAGCTGCGCGACAACAGGATTCTGCGGTTCAAGGGCTACCAGGTGCACATGTTCGAGGTGATCACACCCGACGAACGCGTACGGGTACGCCGCGACCAGAAGCAGAGAGTCGTGTGGAAAATGGAAGAGCCGGCGACGGGCGACGCGGACGCGATCTCGGTCGGTCGGGCGTTCAGCGAACTGGATTCACTGTATTCGCAGGCTTTCGTAACGGCGGATCCCGATGCGGACCTGGCATCCTATGGACTCGACAGGCCGATCATGGAACTTACGCTGCAGATCGGCGGCCGGGACGATGTGCCGGAAGAACGCATATCGCTCCTGGTGGGCAAGTCTTTTCCCGGGGACGGGAGTCTGGTCTACGTCAAGCAGCGAAACAGCCCCGTCGTGTCCCTGGCCAAGGCCGGGTTTGTAGCCCGAATCAACAATATGGTCGCCCAGACACCGAAATCGTGACATGAGGCGGCGTGCGGTGAGGTACTTCGGTTTATTCGCCACCCTCCTGGTGGCTGTCTCAACGAATCCGGTCGCTGCCGAACCCGTCCCGGCGCCGCAGGAAGAAGACGACGCGTTTTCGATCGCGGCCTCGGTAGACCGCGACCGGATCACCGTGGGCGATCCCTTCCTGTACCGGGTCACCGTGAAAAGCCCCGGTAACGCCGCGATCGAGTGGCCGGAAGCCGGACGACCTCCGGAAGGTTTCGAGCTGGTCTCCTTCGAGCACGAAGGACCCCTGCCCGGGCCCGGCGGCGCGAACATCGATTCCCTCCGCTATGTACTCACCCTGTATCGGACGGGTGAGCATTCCATACCGCCCTTTTCACTTAAGAGTGTTCTTTCGGATGGTACCGAGCTTTCCGCCGAATCGGATGCCATACCGGTTACCGTGGTCAGCGTGATCGACGATGATGCGGCGGACATACGCGATCTGAAGGACCCGGTGGAAATCCCCGGCGAGGTGCCGTGGTACTGGTGGATGATCGGCGGCCTGGTATTGCTCGCCGTCGCGGCTGCGGTCATGCTGTACATCAGGCGCCGCAGGAACCGGGGTGCTCCGAACGGCTCGGTCCCGGAAGCCGAGCGCCCTCCCGACGAAATCGCCCTGGAAGAACTGGATCGGCTGGCTCTCAGGGAGTGGCTGGCCCAGGGACGCGTGAACGCCCATTACTCCACGCTGTCGGAAATCCTGCGCCGGTACCTGTCCGCGCGCTATCGGATAGCCGCCATGGAATACACGACCTCTGAGCTGGTGGCGGCGTTGAACGTGCTCGATCTCGGGAACGAAGAAACGCGGGCCGTCCGGATGCTGTTCGAGGAATGCGACATGGTCAAATTCGCAAGGTATACGCCGGGATCCCATCGTCAGTCTCTTTCCTTGCAGGAAGGAAGGGAGATCGTCGAGCTTACACGCCCGCCCGAGGTGCCCGAAGCCCCGGAATCCACCGCACCGGACAAATTGGCTGACGACGATTCTCCCGTCGCCGGCGAGGCTTCGGACGGCGGTGCGGGATCTGTGCAGGCACCGGCAAAGGATTGATGTACCCATGTTCTTTTCCGTACCCATGATTCTCGGTCTTCTCGCGGCCCTGCCGGTACTCCTGTGGTGGTATCGCCGCCAGGTGAAGGGCCGGCGGGGCGGAATGCGGTTTTCCGATATCTCCGTCGTAAGCCGGCTGAAGCCCGCGTCCATCCTGAAGTACCGCCACGTCCCCTTCGCGTTGCGCGCCGCCGCCATCGGCCTGGCGATCCTGGCCCTTGCCCGGCCGCAGACGGGGACCGAAGGTGCGGAGGTGATGACCGAGGGTATCGACATCGTGCTGGCGCTCGACATCTCCGGCAGCATGGGAGCCGAAGACTATAAGCCCCGAAATCGTCTTTATGTCGCCAAATCCGTGATCTCCGATTTTATCCGGGAACGGAAAAACGACCGTATCGGCATGGTGGTCTTCGCGGGACGCAGCTTCACGCAGTGTCCGCTGACGCTGGACTACGACGTGCTGCTCGGCCTGCTCGACCAGGTGGAGATCGGGTTGACCGAAGACGGTACGGCCATCGGAATGGGCATCGCCAATTCCGTCAACCGGTTGCGGCAGAGCAGCGCCGAAAGCAAGGTGGTCATCCTGTTGACCGATGGGGTGAACAACACGGGCGCCATCGACCCGGTCACCGCGGCCAAGGCGGCCAAGGCGCTGGGCGTCAGGATTTACTCGGTCGGAATAGGAAAGGAAGAAGGCGCGCCGATTCCGGTCGACGACCCGGTACTGGGTCGCACGTACGCCCGTAATCGCGACGGCAGCCTCGCCCTCACGGAAATCGACGAGGAGACGCTCCGGCAGGTCGCGGAGATTACCGGCGGATACTACTTCAAGGCGACCGACGGCGAGATGCTGTCCCACATCTATCAACGCATCGACGCCCTTGAACGCACGGAGATGAAAGTCATCGCCTACTCGAGATACACGGAACTGTTCGGTTACTTTCTGTTGCCGGCCATGTTCCTGGTACTGGCCGAAACCCTTTTGAAGCACACCCGGTTCAGAAAACTGCCGTAGATCAGGCGGCCGCGTTCAGGTCATTCGGACCACCGGAGTAATCATGCGATTTGCCCAACCCGAGTTTCTGTATCTGCTGGCGGCAGCACCGCTGATCATCCTGTTCTATATCGTTCGGTTCCGGCACAGGCGCGACGTGCTCAGGCAGCTGGGAGATCCGGAACTGCTGGACAGGCTTGCACCGTCAACCGTAGCGGGAAGACAGCCGGTCAAGGCGGCGCTTGTGGTCCTGACCCTGGTCTGTTTCGCCCTGGCCCTCGCCCGGCCGCAGTTCGGAACACGGTCCGAAACGGTGCGCCAGACCGGTTTTTCTGTGATGGTCGCGCTGGATGTCTCCAATAGCATGCTGGCCGAGGACGTCCGGCCGAATCGTCTCGTACGGGCCAAGTATGCGGTCCGGTCCCTGGCAAGAAAGCTCCGGAACGACCGGATCGGACTGGTGGTTTTCGCCGGATCTGCTTTTCTGCAGTGTCCCCTGACCGCCGATTACAGCATCGTGGAACTCTTCCTGGACGGTATCGATACCCAGACGGTGGGTACGCAGGGAACGGCCATTGCGGAGGCGTTGCAAATCGCGGACCGGTCGTTCCAGCAGGATCACAAAGGGTACAAGGCCGTCGTACTGATCACCGACGGAGAAGACCACGAGGGAGACCCCGCAGCGATTGCCGCGGAACTGGCGGCCCGGGACGTTCGTGTTTACGTGGTGGGCATCGGCACGCCGCTTGGCGTTCCCATACCGGTCAAGGGCGAGGACGGCATGGTCGCCGGTCACATGCGGAACCGTTCCGGGGAAGTGGTCATGAGCCGCCTGGACGAATCTACGTTGCGCCAGATCGCGGAGACGACCGGAGGGGCTTACTACCGGGCTTCGCCGGGTGGAGAAGAGATGGACCTGGTGTACGATACCCTCGCATCGCTTGAAAGGGCGGAGTTCGAAAGCCGGGAATTTACGCAGTACGTCGAGCGTTACCAGTATATATTGTTGTTCGGCCTGATGCTCCTGGTCGCGGATACCGTGATCCGGGATCGCAGATTGCCCGTCGATTCTTAAGCGTCGGAACCCAGGCCATGCCGGAGTTCAAGCCATGAGCGCCATACTGGTCGTCATCCTGTTCCTCGGTTTGCAGCCGGCCGCGAAGAACGCCCGCGGAAACGAACTGTATCACCAGGAAAAGTACGATGAGGCGCTGGCGGCCTATAACGAGGCGCTGGCGGAGGACGGAGAAAACCCGGCGCTTCATTACAACCGGGGCAACGCGCTGCACCGCGCCGAGCAATATCCCACGTCCGTGCAGGCGTATACGAACGCGTTGGACGGCGACGCGCCGCTCGGCGGCCGGGCCTGGTACAACATGGGCAACAGCCTGTATCGCATGGGCCGGCTGGAGGAATCCATCAAGGCCTACAAAGAGGGCCTGCGGATCAAGTCGGACGATCTCGACATGAAATACAACCTGGAATTCGTGATGCGGCAACACCAGGAACACCAGGACCGCCGGAACGCGCAGAATCCACCGGACGATCAGGACGAACAGGACAACCAGGATAGTCAGGCACAGCCGCCGGAGCCGGAGCAGCAGCAACACGAAGAAGGAGAAAACCCGGAGCAGCAGCAGGCCCCCCGGGAAGGGGAACTGAGCAGGGAACAGGCGGAACGTCTTCTGAATGCCCTGAACAGGGACGAACTGGATATACAGCGCCAGCTGCGCAGACAGCAGGCCACGCAGGTCAATCCGGAGAAAGACTGGTAGCCGGTTCAGGCGGGACCGACGAGCCACGATGGCGGACACTATGATAGTCATGAAATTCGGAGGCACTTCCGTAGGCAGCGTGGAGGCCATTAGACAAGTCGTCGAAATCGTCGGAAACTACCGCGAACACGGCCTGTCGGTGGTATTGTCCGCCATGAGCAAGGTGACCGACGCCCTGCGGGCGATGGCGGCCACCGCCTGCGCCGGAACCGAGCCCACCGCTGCCCTCAAAGCCCTGAGGAAACGCCACGAGGAGACGGTTTGCGCCGTGGCCGAGGGGGATGAGCGGAAGCGGGCCATCGAAGACTGTGCCGGACTGATCGACGAGTTGTCGGGAATCCTGCACGGGATTACGCTGCTCCGGGAGCTTTCCCCGCGTTCGGCCGACCTGGTCAGTTCCTTCGGCGAGCGCCTGTCCGTGATCGTGGTCTCCGCGGCGCTCCGATCGGCCGGCCTGTCGTCCATCCCCGTCGACGCGCGCGAATACGTAAAGACCAACGAGCGCTATACCGAGGCGGAGGTGAATTTCGCGGAAACGGACCGCCGTCTTTCGGAAGGGCTCGCCCCCATGGTGTCCGATGGCTGCATTCCGATCATTACGGGGTTTCTCGGGTCAACGGATGAAGGGGTCACCACGACCCTGGGGCGGGGTGCCTCGGACTATACCGCCTCCTTGGTCGGCGGCGCGTTGCATGCCGGGGAAATCTGGATATGGACGGACGTGGACGGTGCGATGACGGCCGATCCGAGGATCGTCGGGGACGCCCGGGTACTCAAGGAAATTTCCTATCTCGAGGCCGCCGAGATGTCCTATTTCGGCGCCAAGGTACTGCATCCCATGACCATGCTGCCCGCGGTGAAACAGGAGATTCCCATCCGGATCCGGAACACCTTCCGGCCCGAGAACAGCGGCACGGTCATATCGTCGCGCACCCGTACGGCGCCCCTGGGCGTGAAAGCCGTGACGAGTATCGACCGGCTGTGTCTGATCGTGGTCGAGGGCACCAGCCTGAGCAGAACGCCCGACACTCACGCGCGCCTTTTCAAGACCACGGCCGAACGCAAGACCCAGGTCATCATGATTACGCAGGCTTCATCCGAACACGACATCTGCCTGGCGGTCGACGAACGGGACGGCCCCGGAACCGTCCAGGCGCTGAAGGAGGAATTCCGTCATGAAGTCGCCGAAGGCAGCCTGGAGGAGATCTCGGTTCAATCCGGCCTGGCCGTGGTGGCGGTGGTCGGCGGCGGCATGAAGGGAACCCCCGGTATCGCGGCGCGCACGTTCGGCATTCTCGGCGAACACGGGATCAACATCATCGCCATCGCCCAGGGTTCTTCGGAACTGAATATCTCGTTCATCGTCGAACGGAACGACCTGCAGAAGACCGTTCAACTGGTGCACGCGTCCTTTGGACTGGGAGGGGATGGAGATTTTGAGCATAATTAACCTGTTTCAGTTCGGGAAGGGGAACATAGGCGGTGCGCTGATCAGGCAGGTGGCGGAACGGTCCGGGGCCCTGGCCCAGGCCAGCGGCCTGTCTTTCGAGTACGTCGGGATATGCGGCCGGGGCCTGGTGGTCTTCGATCCGCGGGGACTCAATACGGCGCTTCGCCTCCCCGGCGGCCTGGACGGGTTGCTGAACGACGAGGACAGGAACGCGCATTACCCGGGCGCGCCGGACATGATCGGTCGTTTGCTGCACGATCCTCCGCCGAATCTCTGCGTGATCGATACGACGTCCGCCGATATGACGGAGGTACACCTGGCCTGCCTTCGAAAGGGCGTCCCGGTCGTGACGGCCAACAAGAAGCCCATAACCGATCGGGGAGTCGCCTATGACGAGATCCGGCGGCTCGGCCGCGCCAGACGGATGCGATACTGGTACGAAACGACCGCGGGCGCCGGCCTGCCCGTCATAAGTACCGTCAGGGAACTGGTGGACACCGGGGACGAAGTGACCGAAATCGTGGGATGCCTGAGCGGTACGCTCGGCTATATCTGTTCCAGGCTGGACGAGGGGCTCGCCTTTTCGGAAATCGTCCGGGAAGCGAAAGCGCTCGGATACACGGAACCCGATCCCCGGGACGACCTGAACGGGATGGACGTGGCCAGGAAAGCCCTGATCCTCGGCCGGGAGATCGGATACCGTCTCGAACTCGAAGATCTGACGGTCGAGGGCATGGTTTCCGAAGCGCTGCTCGAAGCCCCTTCCGTGGATGCGTTCATGGAGATGCTGCCCCGGGAGGACGCGGAATACGCGCAGCGTGTGGAATCCGGGAGGCAACGCGGGCAAGTGCTGCGATACGTCGCCACCGTAGGAGACGGCACGTGCCGGGTAGGCCTCCGGAGTGTGGACAGAGAAAGTCCTTTGGGAAGCCTGGCCGGTCCGGATAATATGGTCGTGTGCACCACGAAGAGATACCGTGACAACCCGCTGATCGTGCGGGGGCCGGGTGCGGGACCGGAGGTTACGGCGGGAGGCCTGTTCGGCGACCTGATCAAGGCGGCGAGGACGCTGCCCGGCGGCGATCAATAAACCTCGGTATCTGATCTGCTATGGGAGTCTGAAGTGTCGAAGAATGAGATCAAAGTGGGTATCCTGGGCGCAACCGGAGCGGTGGGGCAGCGGTTCGTCCAGTTGCTCGAAAACCATCCCTGGTTCAGGGTAACCGCCCTTGCGGCGTCGGAACGGTCGGCCGGCAGACCCTACCAGGAAGCCGCTTCATGGCGGCTGGATACGCCGATTCCGGAGGCCGCGCGGGAGATGTCCGTTACACTCTGCGAACCGGGACTGGACTGCGATCTCGTATTCTCCGGCCTGGATTCCTCGGTGGCCGGTCCGATCGAGGCGGCCTTCGCCGCCGCCGGCTATGCCGTCGTCAGCAATTCGAAGAACCACCGCATGGACGACGACGTGCCGCTCCTCGTCCCCGAAGTCAACGCGGACCACTGCGGCATCATCGACTACCAGCGGGAGCGAAGAGGATATGACCGCGGGTTCATCGCGACCAATCCGAACTGCTCCACCATCGGTCTTACGATGGCGCTGAAACCGATCGCCGACCACTTCGGCATCCGCCAGGTCGCGGTCACCACCATGCAGGCCCTGTCCGGGGCCGGCTATCCGGGCGTTCCCTCCCTCGAGATACTGGACAACGTGCTTCCATATATCGGGGAAGAAGAAGACAAGATGGAGCGGGAAACCCTGAAGCTGCTGGGCAGGTACCGGGATAACCGGATCGAGAACGCCGGGATCGTCGTCAGCGCCCAGTGCAACCGGGTCCATGTCCAGGACGGCCACATGGAATGCGTTTCCGTGGGCCTGGAGAAGGAAACCGACCCGGGGGGTCTCGCCGAGGCGCTGCGCAACTATCGGGGGCTGCCCCAGGAACTCGGTCTGCCCTTCGCTCCGAGGCAACCGGTCATCGTTCGCGATGAACCGGACCGGCCGCAGCCGAGGATGGACCGCGACGCCGAGAACGGCATGGCCGTGACGGTGGGCCGGATCCGGCCCTGCCCGGTGCTGGACATGAAATTCGTAGTTCTCTCCCATAACACCATCCGAGGGGCCGCGGGGACCGCCATCATGAACGCGGAGCTGCTGCGAACCCGGGGATACCTGGATTGAACGCATGAGACAGTGGACGCACAGAAGCCTGTGCCTGTTGCTGCTTTTTGGGCCGCTTTCCGTGACGGGGCAGGAAGTCTCGGTTACGGCGGAGGTGAACCGGACCCGGGTGACGATCGACGAGACGCTGATTTTGACGATCTCGGTGTCGGGATCCGACCTGGGCGATGTCCCGAAGCCCGAATTGCCCGATATGCAGTCTTTCAGCGTCATCGGCAGTACCTCCTCCTCGTCCACCAGCTTCAATCTGGTCAACGGTAAGTTGTCCTCCTCAAGGTCCGTGCGGTATATCTACCAGTTGAAACCCCGGAAGACGGGGACCCTGGTCATCGGCTCGGCCGAACTGACCTATGACGGGGCCACCCATGAAACGACGCCTGTATCGATCGTGGTCACGCAGGGCGCCTCGGGTCCGTCGCCGGGCGGAACCCGTGTCGCACCGCCGGGCGGAACCCCGGCCGCGCCGGCGAGTCTTTCGCAGGATAACACCGGCTTGCCGGACCTCGGGGACGCCGTATATATCCGGACCACCCTGGACAAGAAGCGGGTCTACCTGGGCGAGCAGGTCACGGTGACCTACACGCTGTACACCCGCCTGGGCCTGTCGAATGCGCGGTACGATGAGGTCCCCTCCTATACCGGTTTCTGGCTGGAGGAGCTCTTTTCCGCGCACCACCTCGATTTCATGGAAGAAATCATTGCCGGCAGGCGGTACGCCGTAGCCAGGCTGCGGCAGGTCGCGTTGTTTCCCACCGTGACGG
Organism: Gemmatimonadota bacterium; assembly: GCA_026706345.1. Classification (NCBI taxonomy): domain Bacteria; kingdom Pseudomonadati; phylum Gemmatimonadota; species Gemmatimonadota bacterium. The sequence continues at coordinate 54,569 of JAPOYX010000216.1, forward strand.
GCGAGTTGAAAATCGAGCCGCTGTCCATGATCTGCGACGTACAGGGCGAGCGATCCCGCAGAAGCCTCCTCGACCGCTTTATGAACGATCCCTTCGACACGTTTTTCTCTAATACACGCCAGATCAGGGTGGTGTCCGGAGGGCAGACCGTGACGGTTCTGCCGCTTCCGGGCGAGGGCCGCCCCGCCGGTTTCAGCAACGCGGTGGGCGACTTCTCGCTTAAGGCGACGGTGGACCAGGCCACCACGGAGGTTAACCAGCCCGTGACGCTGACGATTGTGCTGGCCGGCGAGGGCAACCTGAAGACCGTGGAAGATCCCGCCCTGCCGCCGCTCGACTACTTCAAGGAATACCAGTCCGGGAACAAGGCGGAATACGCGTCAGCCGGATCGCGCGTTTCGGGAACGAAAACCTGGGAACACGTGCTCATCCCCACCCTCCCCGGCGACCATTCCATCGCGTCGCTTTCCTTTCCTTTCTTCAATCCCGATACGGATGCCTATCGGGTTGCGACGACCGACCCGGTAACCATTACCGTCCTGCCGCCCAGCGGAGAACAGGCCGCCGTCGTCGATATGCCGCGCAAGACGGTCGTCCGGCAAATAAGGGAGGATATACAGTACATCAAGCCCGAAACGGTATTCCTCGGCGATCAGGGAGAGGTCCTGTTCAGGTCATCTTGGTATCTTCTATTGCACGCCCTGCCCGTCGCCGTGATCCTGGCCGCGTTCTTTTACAGGTCCCACGCCCACCGCCTGCGGAGCGATGCCGGTTACGCCCGGCGGCGCCGGGCGAGAGGCAACGCCGATGGCGAACTGCGGCAATCGAAAGAGAAGCTGGATCAGGGTGCGCTTGACCAGGCCTTCACGGGCATATCCAACGCCCTGTACGGCTATGTCGCCGACAAGTGCAATCTGCCGACGGCCGGTCTGACGTCGCCCCGCGTCGTTGAACTGCTCAGGGAGAGGGGCATGGACGACGACACGGTAGAGCTGGTCAAGGACTGCCTGGACGCTTGCGACATGGCCCGGTTCGCCCCGACGGCGCTCACGGCGGAACATACCGAAGACGTCCTCGGCAGGGCCCGTAAGGGCATCGAATCCATCGAATCGCAGATGGCCGGAGACCGTTGAAAACCAATCCACTACCCACCATGCGCGCACAGGGCATATCCGGTGCCGTCTCGAAACCGGAAGGGAATCCGGAGCGGTACGGCCGCCGCGGCCTGGTCTCGTGGCTGATCCTGGTCGCCCTGGCCGCCGGCTGCGCGGCCGCCGGCTGCGCCGAAGATACGGCGGACAGGCAGACCGTGGAGTTGTACCGGCAGGGCAACCAACTGTATGAAGGCGGGAAGTATGCGGAGGCGAGCCGGACGTACGAACGCATCATTCAGCGCGGGATACGTAACGGGCACGTATACTACAACCTGGGGAACGCGTATTACAAGCAGGACCGGATCGGCCGGGCCATCCTGGCCTACGAAAGGGCTTCCCGCCTGATGCCTCGGGACGGAGATCTGCGAAACAACCTGGACCTGGCCAACGAAAGGACGGTCGACCAGATTGCCCGCGACGTGCCGTGGTTCGGCAGGCAGGCGCTGGACGCAGTGACGGTGAATGAAGCCACGGTTGTTGCCACCGTATCGGGGTTTATCGCGTCGCTGGCCCTGGTGTGCTACTTGATTGCCAGGCGGCCGCGCGCGCGGTCCGCGTCAGGCTATGCTTTACTGGTCACGTGCCTCGTCTTGTTGCTGGCCGCCGGGTTCATGGGCATAAAGATCTACGATAGCCTGGGGAATGACGAAGGCATCGTCCTGAGCCCAACGGTCGTGGTCAGAACGAGCCCCGACGCAGCATCCGAACCGGTTTTCACGCTACACGAGGGTGCCAGGGTGCAACTGGTCGAACACCGGGACGACTGGATGCGAATCCGCTTGCCGGACGGCAAGAACGGCTGGCTCTCCCGGGACGATCTCGAAGGCATCTGACACCGACACGGGACATGTAACCTCCGCACGGGCTTCCAACCCGGAAACAGGACATCGAGACACGCCTATGCTGACTTCCATCTCCGAACCACAGACCCAACGCATTGATCCCGGTGATGATGCGTACTGGTCCCAGGTCCGGTCGCAGTTCATAACGGAACCGGACCACGCCTACCTCAACAACGCCGCTCTGGGCATGCCGCCCAAGCCTGTTCGGGACGCCGTCGCAGCGGGTTTTCGCCTGATGTCCGAGAATCCGTCGAAGGCCAAGCGGGTCTTCCAGGACTATATCGAAGAGGAACTCAGGCCGGCCATGGCGGGTTTTCTACGCGCGGAAACCGGTGAGATCGCCCTGGCCCGCAACGCGACCGAGGGCCTCTATCATATCGTCAACGGCCTGGAACTGGCGCCCGGCGACCGGATCCTGATGACTACCCAGGAGCATCCCAGCGCGGTGAAGCCCTGGAAGGTACGGGCGGAACGGGACGGGATCGAGATCAGGGAGGTCCAGATCCCCAGCCCGTTAACTGGAGAGGATGATATCGTGGAGCGCATAGCCGGGGCGATCGACAGGCGGACGAAGGTGTTCTTTTTCTGCCACGTGACCCGCGGGGGATACCTGTATCCGGTCAGGCGGCTTTGCGCCCTGGCCAGGGACCGGGGGCTGATATCGGCCATCGACGGCGCCCAGGCCGTGGGTATGCTGGACGTCGACCTGGCGGATATGGAATGCGACCTGTATACCAACAGCCTGCACAAGTGGTTTCTAGGTCCCGCCGGCACGGGGTTTCTGTACGTCAATCGCGCCCTGCAGCCTTCCTTCGGCACGCTGTACGCGCCAGTGGCGGAACCCGGGGTGGACGCCCGCCGTTACGAGATTCAGGGGACCTACGATCTTCCCGTTCGAGCGGCCCTCGGCACCGCCCTCGATTTCCTGAACCGGATCGGCATATGCAATATCGAAAGGCGGCTGCGCATGCTGTCGGATTACCTGAGACAGGCCCTCCTGGATATCCCCCGGCTGCGGTTGCTCACCAGCCAGTCCCACGACATCTCGTCGCCCGGCTCCACCATCTTCGAATTCGACGGGATCAACGCGGCGCGATGGCGCGGCCCCATGGAGACGGAAGCGAATCTGCACGTGGACGACCACGACCGGGACGGTCACCACGGCATCCGCATCTCCACCCACTATTACAACACTACGGACGAGATCGACCGGTGCGTGGACAAGTTGAGAGATATGTTACGGCGGGAAGGGTAGGATCCGAGCAGATGTTCTTCGAAGAAACCCCGCGGACGAAATCGACCGGCGGGAAGTGCCGCCGGGCGTATGGACGGCCCGTGTCGTAACTGAATCGTGCCGCCGGCTCAGACTTCATATCCCAGTTCGTCCAGCGCTTCCCCCAGCAAGTCCATGGGGAGATCGCCTTCCGCCTTTTTCCACCGGCCCACCGCTTCGGGGCGAACGACGATGCGGCTGAGGGGAATGCCGAGGTAGTCTTCCAGCCGGCGCAGGGTCTCTTCCTGGTTCAACACGAAGTCCTCGAACCGTACGGTCAGCAGATGTACGGGTTTCGGCGTTGCTTTCATGAGCTGATACTGGTACAGCCAGGAAATGGCCCTGCGCCGGCGTATGTCCGGGTCGTCGGGATAAGCGATGCCGAAATCACCGAGATCGTCCGTCCTGTGGTCGGCCAGGATGCCGTCCCGGGGGTCCCGGATCCAGTGTATATACCGGATATCGGGAAACATGCGGACGATCCAGGGATAGACGAGTGTCGTTTCCGGGAGTTTCCAGCCGCGGTGCGGGTTCCCGTTTTCCGCCACGTCGGCCAGGTACGTTTCCATTTTTTCCACGAATTCCGGGTCGGGATCCATTCCCATCACCCGTGCGTAGTCCCAGGTAAGTCCACCCTTCCAGGCCACGTATTTCGCGAAGATGCGGCAGGCGTCGTACAGATCGTGCGGCGGTACCTTGTCGCCGGACGCGTTTATTGTTCTCCCCATGAACACGCCGCTCGTATAGAGCGTGTGCGATATGGCCCGCGTTCCGGAGTGCCCCCGGCCTATGATGGTGATGATGGACATGATGCTTGCCGGCTGATCGCAACCGGCTGAAGTCTCCCGCGGCAGTGATGCGCGGCATGTCGACAGCCTCGCATGTCAGAGCGTCGGCACCGGTCAGACCCTGATTCTGGACACGGAAATATGGCCACTAAAGCAAAGATCGGTATCCTGGCCGGGTCGCCGGGGCCGTTCGTGGTATACATCCATGTTTTGATATCCGTTTCCGGTTCGTGCGAATGTGTGCCTGAAGGGACTCGAGTCCACGGAAGCGATTTTTGTCTCCAGCCGGGGTTCGTTGTGCTCCGGGTGCGGCAGGTTCACGTTTAGAAAACATCCGGATTCCAGGGGTTCGCACAGCAGGCGTTTGAGCAACGGCCCGAGGCGTTCGGCGGCCAGCGGCCAGTCGATCGCCCTTCCCTCCGCCACATAATGGGACAGCGCCATGGCCTTGCATCCGTGGAACGCCGCTTCCCTGGCGGCTGCCACCGTACCGGATTCGTAGACGTCCACCCCGAGATTGGCCCCGTGGTTTATCCCGGAAAGCACCCAGTCTCCATCTGGCGCCAGTTGACCGAGCGCCAGGCGGGCGCAGTCGGCCGGTGTGCCCCAGACCCTGTATCGGTCTCCGGCGAGTTCATCCACGCGGATTGGGCGGTCGTTGGTCAACTGGTGGCTGGCGCCGGATTGGATTTCCGCCGGTGCGACAATGACCACATCGCCCCACTGCGACGCCAGGCCGGCGAGGGTCAGCAGACCCTGCGCCTCAATGCCGTCGTCGTTGGTAACGATCAGTTTCACCGCGGCCTACTTGTCCTGGGGAACGGGTTTTCCGGATGGATTGCAGCGTGATTGGGAAGTTGAGGAATGCGGGTAACTCGTCTTGCGCTGAACACGAGGTCGCCTGATCCTTCGCCAACACGGCAGGAGTAATCCGAACAGGGGATAGATGACAATGATGGCGAGCCCGCCGCTGATCCACTGTATGATGCGGGCCAGACGCAGGTTGTTCTTTCTTCTCATACCTAGGCCGTCGATATGAAATATAAAAGCGACCGGTCCCGGACGCTGACTGATCGCGGTATATTCTAGGTGGCTGAATACCGGTTGTCAAGTCCATTCGGAGGACTCGAGCCGAAGCCGGAGGGGCGTGCGGGTCATTGGCAGGCGTCGTCCGTTACGCGTTCTCGACGGGACTTTCGGGGCGTCCCACGGGCATGACGAAAGCCATGAAGAGATAGAGCAGGGTTACCGTTCCCACGGAAAACAGAAAGGCGATGAAGAACCCGATGCGCACCAGGGTCGGGTCAAGGTCGAACGCATCTGCCAGACCGTTGCACACGCCGAAGATCTTCTTGCCTTCATTGAGCCTGTACAGTCGTCGATGTCTGAAGAACTCCATGATCTGCCCTCTGTATGCGAACAGGATAAAAACCGCGGCGCCGATTGCCACGATGGGCACCAGCGGAAGGATGAAGGAGAATCGCCCGAAGTCCGGCCCGAAGTCCGGAGCGTATGAATAGGTCAGCACGATCACGGCCAGCAGGATCAGCAGGATTCCCCAGACCGTGTTGTTGTTCCGGGAGGTGCTCGGGTAGCCTTGGGCTTGCTGGCCCGTCTGGCCCGCCTCGCCCGCCTGGCCCGATGCCTCGGAAGCCGGCTGCGCCTCGGCTGCGTCCACGGGCGTCGGGTCGGGATTCCGGGGTATGATGAAAACGCACACCAGGTACGCGAGGAAGACGAAGGGGCCGAAAGCGGGCAGGGTGATGACCGTGAAGGCGACCAGGGCGATGCGAAGCACGGAGGCGTCCACGTCGAAGTATTCGGCCAGGCCGCCGCATATGCCGCTTATCATCCTGTTGGAAGAGGATCTGTAGAGGATTTTCCTAGGCACGGATACGTTACCCTCCGTTTTTCTTCCCCGTCGTCTGTTCACCGGTGCCGGGATCGGCGCTTGGACCGGTGCCGGGATCGGCGCCGGGACCGGGATCAGGGCCGGGACCAGGAACGGGGCCGGGTCGGACCTGCTGAAGGCCGGCCTGCTCCTGGTTCCTGTTGTGCAGCAGCCGGGAGCGTACTATCAGGCCGATGCCCACGAACAGAAGCACGAAGCCGAAGAATTCCACGTCGCTGGCGATGACCGTGGCCAGGCCGATGCCCACCAGGAGTACCACGAGAAGAGAGGGCACGCCGGAATCGTGCTTCCTGGCTTCGATGTATATCCCTTTCTCGATCATCGCCATACGTTCGTGGTGCCTGATTTCCCGTCCCCTCCTCAGATACCCCAGCAACCCGAGGACGATTCCCAGTCCGAAGGAAATGGAAACCGTACCTACGGCTGCTTCCCAGTAATCCAGATAGGCGAGGACTACTGCCATGACACAGGTACTGATGAACAAAACCGCCCAGGCTTTCCAGCTATCCATACCCGCCTCCAGATGGATCCTGCTACCTCAGTCGCATCGTCTGTTCAGCAATGCCGCTCAACTTTTCGACACGAAAACCGGCCTTTTTGTTTCGGAAACTGAAAATTAAATCGTTTTGCAGGTATTGCCACGGAAAAAGTATACTCATGTATTGAAACATTTGTAGATTCCCGGTAGTCTTATTGTTGAATGGGGAATCGACCGGGATTCTTCAAGGGGTCGAATCTGTCCGGCGAAACGGCCCTGTAAGCGGCTGAGACTCGCTTGAGACAGGATGAAGCGACCCATGGATTTGAGCGATGAAGAACTCGTCGCAAGGGCCCGGAAAGGCGACAGGCCGGCATTCGCCCATCTCGTTGACCGGCACCGGGTTTCCGTATTCAACCTGACCCTCAGGATCGTTGGAAACCGGGAAGACGCCGAAGAGGCGGCGCAGGATGTGTTCGTCCGGGCTTACAGGAGTCTCGACAGGTTCCGCGGAGATGCCAGGTTTGCCACGTGGCTTTACCGTATCGCCGTGAATGTAAGCCTGAGTTCGGCACGGCGTTCCCGGCGGGACCTGTCCACCACTTCCCTGTCGGAGCCGGAAGATGACGATGACGGATTGCCGTTGCAGATACCGGATACCTCGGCGAATCCCGCGGAACGGTTCGAGCAGGCTGAATTCAGGGAACAGGTCAGGAACCTGGTGTCGGCGCTTCCGCCTATTTACAGCGCGGTGATCGCGATGTATCATATCCAAAGCCTGTCTTATGACGAGATCTCGGAAGCGCTGGAGCTGCCGATTGGCACCGTCAAGGCCCGGCTTTTCCGTGCCCGCGCCGCTTTGAGGAACCTGGTCGGCCGATCCATGGAGCCCGATTCGCTGAGTTAATCCGGCCCAGGGGCCCCCGGAGTCGATTGATTATGAACTGCGCATCCGTACAACGACTGATATATGAAGCCGTGGACCGGGCGCTTGCCCCGGATGAGCGCCGCCTGGTGGATGCCCATCTGACAGGATGCGAACGCTGCAGGTCGGAGGTGGCTGTGCTCGACGCCCTGATCGAGACGGTCGAGACGACCCCTCCGGCGGACCCTTCCGACGCATTCCTGCCCAACGTGATGGCAAGGCTCCCCGCGTCCCGGCGGTCCGCGTGGCTCGTGCCGTCCGTGGTCTTCCCCCGCGTGGCCTTTGCCGCAACCCTGGTGGTGGCCGCACTGGTCTGGCTGTATCGCGAGACGTTTGCCGAAATCGTGGGAAACCTCCTGCCCGTACAGGCTGTGATGGGACCGGCGGCGACCGTGATCCGTGACCTCCAGGCTTACATCCAGACTCAGGCCGGTGCGGTGGCGGACAGCCTGCCCGAACCGGTGTCCACCTCCGTCGACTGGGGTTCTCTTCTGCTGGTGGTCACCACGCTGGTGGTCGGTTACCTTCTGGTACGCACGGCCGAAGCGCTGGGCGTCGGAAACTCGAACATGCAGGTCGGCAAGCGGCCTTAGATTCTCCGGTTCGCCTGTACCGGCTCATAGCCGTCCTCTGCACCGGAGAACGCAAAGATACCCGCCTTGATACGGGTCCCGGGCAGCCCGCATACTTGTTGACAATCCGCGCGTTAATCGTTTTATTTCACCCTGTTGCATACGATTTCCATTAAGGCGGCTTTCCGGTTTTCCGGGCGGCCACACGGGGATTCCATGTCCACTGCACCTATTCGCAACTTCTCCATTATCGCGCATATCGACCACGGCAAATCGACGCTGGCGGATCGCCTGCTGGAGATGACGGGTACCGTGTCCCCCTTGAAGATGCGCGCCCAGATGCTGGACAACCTCGACCTGGAGCGGGAACGGGGCATCACGATCAAGGCGCACGCGATCCGCATGTCTTACGAGTCGCCGGACGGGCAGGCTTACACCCTGAACCTGATCGATACGCCCGGTCATGTCGATTTCTCCTACGAGGTATCCCGCAGCCTCGCCGCCTGCGAGGGCGCGCTTCTGATCGTCGACGCGGTCCAGGGCATCGAGGCGCAGACGATCAGCAATCTCTACCTGGCCCTGGAAAACGACCTGACCATTATCCCCGTGATCAACAAGATCGATCTTCCAAACGCCCGGGTCGACGTCGTTACGGGACAAATCGTGGATCTTCTGGGCGTCGAGCCCGACGACGTCATACTGGCCAGCGCCAGGGACGGCATCGGGGTCGAGGAGGTGCTGCAGGCCATCCTGGACCGCATCCCGCCCCCTGAACCCGACGACAGTCCGTTGCGGGCCCTCATCTTCGACTCGATATTCGATCAGTACCGCGGCGCCGTGCCTTACGTGCGCGTCATGAGCGGCGAAATAAGGCCGGGCATGGACATCGTCATGTGTTCCAACGGCAAGCGATTCGAAGTCGCGGAGACCGGGGTACTTCGTTTTGACAAGGCGCCCGTGGACGCGCTCACGGCCGGGGAGGTCGGCTATCTGATCGGGAACATCCGAAACGTGGCCGACGCCAGCGTGGGCGACACCGTCACCGATGCCGCCCGGCCCTGCGACGAACCGCTGCCCGGTTACCGGGAGGCCAAGTCCATGGTGTTCAGCGGGCTCTATCCGGCGACGTCGGAAGATTACGAGCCGCTCAAGGAGGCCCTGGAAAAATACCAGTTGAACGACGCCGCCCTGGTATACGAACCCGAAACCTCGGTAGCGCTCGGATTCGGTTTTCGCTGCGGTTTCCTGGGACTCCTGCACATGGAGGTCGTACAGGAGCGCCTCGAGCGGGAGTACGGACTTACGATCCTGGCCACCATGCCGAGCGTGGAGTACCGGATCAGGACCACCGCGGGCGAGGTGCTCAGAGTGGACAACCCGGCCGATATGCCGGACGCCTCGCTCATCGCCTGCGTGGAAGAGCCGTTCATACAGGCGCAGATCGTGGTGCCGACGGATTACATCGGCAATATCATGAAGCTGACCCGGGACCGGCGGGGCGTTTACAAATCCATGGAGTACCTCGACACGACCCGGGTCTCCCTGCAGTACGAACTGCCGCTGTCGGAGATCGTCTTCGATTTCTACGACAGGTTGAAGTCGATCAGCCGCGGGTATGCTTCTTTCGACTACGACTTCCTGGAATACCGCGCCTCGCCCCTGGTCAGGCTGAACCTGCTTCTCAACGGCGACCTGGTGGATGCCCTTTCTATTATCATCCACAAGGACAAGGCCTATGAGTGGGGCCGCGAACTGTGCCAGCGGCTGCGCAAGATCATACCGCGGCAGATGTTCGAGGTCGCCGTCCAGGCCGCCATCGGCGGCAGGGTCATCGCGCGTGAATCGATCCGTCCTCTGCGCAAGAACGTCACGGCCAAGTGCTACGGAGGCGACATTACCCGGAAACGCAAACTCCTGGAACGGCAGAAGGAGGGCAAACGGCGCATGAAGCAGGTCGGGAACGTCGAATTGCCGCAGGAAGCCTTTCTGGCTGTACTTGATATCCGGGGCGAAGGCGCGGCCGTCGGAGGATAGACGCCAGAGACCGGTTTTCATGCCGGACGGCTCACCACCTCGGAGGATATCCATCCTTGGCGAAAAAAAAGTCTCTGCTTCGAGAGTACGTGGAAATCGTGCTGTTCACCGTGCTTCTCTTTCTCGTCATCCGTGCGGAGGTTGTTCAGGCTTTCCGCATTCCGTCGGAATCCATGGAAGCCACCCTGCAGGTGGGTGACTTCCTGCTGGTCAACAAATTCGTCTACGGCCCCGGCATTCCTTTCACGGATATACGTCTGCCCGCCTGGCGCGATCCGGAACCCGGCGATATCCTGGTGTTTCCTTATCCCCGCAACCCTGCGCAGATGTTCATCAAGCGGTGTATCGCCGTCGCCGGGCAGAAGGTGGAGATCCGAGACAAAAACGTATACGTCGACGATGTACTGGTGGAAAATCCGCCGCACGTCAAGTTCGATGATCCGACGGTAAGGGCGGCCCCGCGAAGCACGCGGGACAACTGGGGCCCCAAGATCGTTCCGGCGGGCACCCTGTTCGTCATGGGGGACAACCGGGACTACAGTTCGGACAGCAGATACTGGGGATTCGTAGACACGAGGGATGTCGTGGGCAACGCCTTCATCATCTACTGGTCCTGGGAACGGCACCGGGAAGACCCTGAACTGGTGTGGCAGTCGTCCAGGCCCCTGGAGAGCGTCGCCTCCCTGGTCTACGTGCTGGGTTACAACATCGTCCACGTTCCCTGGCGCGTCCGCTGGAATCGCATCGGCAGAATCGTCATGTAGGTCGGGACGCATACACTTTGGCCGGTCTCTATATTCATATTCCCTTCTGCACCCACGCCTGCCCGTATTGCGACTTTTCCTTCGAGCTGCTTAAAGACGGCCGGGTAGACCGGTTGCTGGCGGCCCTGGAAGCCGAGGCTGAACGCCGTGTCCGCGAATCGCCCTGGCCGGACACCATCGTCGACACGGTCTTCCTGGGGGGCGGCACCCCCACCTGCCTCACGGATCGTCAGCTGGACCGCGTCTTCGGGATGATCCACGCGTTCTTCCGCGTCGACTCTGACGCCGAAATCACGGTAGAAGCGAATCCGGAGACAGTCAGAACCACCAAACTGCAGCGGCTTCGAGACTTGGGCGCCAACCGGCTCAGCATCGGCGTTCAGTCCTTTTCCGATGACATCCTGCGACGACTCGGGCGTCGTCATACGGCGGACCAGGCCGTGACGGCAATCGTGCTCGCAAGAGAAGCCGGTTTCGAGAACGTCAATCTCGATCTGATGTTCGGGGTGCCCGGCCAGGCGGCGGACTGGGCGGACACACTGGAACGCGCGGTTTCCCTGGACCCGGAGCACGTGTCGGTTTACGGGCTGACGATCGAACCGGGAACGGATTTCGCCCGGATGAAGGAGGAGGGGCTGCTGGACCTGCCGGGTGAAGCGCGTCACGTGGCCTGCTATTACCAGGCGCTTGACCGGCTGGCCGCCGCGGGTTACCGGCACTACGAAGTCTCCAACCTGTCGAAACCCGGCTTCGCATGCAGGCATAACGTTTCCTGCTGGAACGGCGGCGACTACCTGGGGCTGGGGCCGTCCGCCCACTCGCACCTGGCCGGACGGAGACTGGCCAACACGCGTGGCCTCGCCGATTACCTGTCGGCCATGGACGAGCGGGGCGAGGCCGTTGACCTGGATGAAACGCTCACGGTGGAAGAACGTATACACGAGTATATCCTGCTGGGCCTGAGATCCGTCGAGGGTATGGACTCCCGGGCTTTTCGAGACCGATTCGGGGAGGACGCCATGGGCAAACGGGCCCCGGCAATCCATACCCTGGCCGAGGAGGGGCTGCTGGCGGAGCGCGGATCACGGATTCGCCTGACCCGAAAGGGGCTGGCCCTGGCGGACAGCGTCTGCGCGTACCTCATGTAGCCGGACCGGCAGGCCGGTGCGCAAACCGAAAGAGACGGCATCATGAAGAAAATCAGGGTAGGGGTCCTGTGCGGGGGCAGGTCGGCGGAACACCAGGTCTCGCTTCAGTCGGCCCGGAACATCGTCGACGCCATCGACCGGGACCGGTACGAAGTGGTCCTTATCGGAATCGACCGAACCGGACAGTGGCATCTGGGCGATTCGGCGGAATTCCTGCTCAACGCCCACGATCCGAAGCTGATCGCCCTGAACCGCCTGAGTGAAACCGTGACCCTCGCTCCCGGGGCGCCCGCCGACCAGGTGGCGACCCGGACGACGCACCGGCCCGCCGGAAACATCGACGTCATCTTCCCCGTTCTCCATGGACCCTTCGGCGAGGACGGCACGGTTCAGGGCCTCCTGAAGCTGGCCAATCTGCCCTTCGTAGGTTCCGGCGTCCTGGGTTCGGCGGTATCCATGGACAAGGACGTGATGAAGCGCCTGTTGCGGGAGGCCGGCATCGCCATCCCCGATTACATGACGTTTGCATCTTCCGACCGGGACCGAATCGCATTCGATGAAGTGCGTGGCCGCCTGGGCCTGCCTTGTTTCATCAAGCCCGCGAACCTGGGCTCATCCGTCGGCATCACCAAGGCGCATGATGCCGGGGAATTCGAATCGGGCGTCCGGGAAGCCTTCCGATACGACCGGAAGATCCTGGTAGAGGAATACGTAAACGGCCGGGAAATCGAATGCGCGGTGTTGGGAAACGCCCGGCCCGAAGCATCCGGCCTGGGTGAAGTCCGGCCCACCCACGAGTTTTACTCCTACGAGGCGAAGTATATCGACGAGCACGGCGCCGAGCTGGAGATACCGGCCGCGCTGCCGCCCGATCTGACGGAGCGGATCCGGGCGACTGCCGTGGAAGTCCACCGGGTGCTGGCCTGCGAAGGCATGTCCCGGGTCGATTTTTTCCTTAAGGAAGACGGTGCAGTCCTGGTAAACGAGCTCAATACCATTCCCGGTTTCACCCGGATCAGCATGTTTCCCAAGCTATGGGAGGTCGCCGGAGTATCCTACGGCGACCTGATCGACCGGTTGATCCAGCTCGCGCTGGAGAGATTCGATGAAGAAAAATCGCTCGAAACGTAACGGGTGCATCGGGCGGCCTGGCCTGGACTGGCGTTGTCTGGCAGGGTCAAGCCTGGCCGAGCCCGGTCCGGCCGAGCCGGGACGGGTACCCGGGGTACGGACCGTACCAGATTTCGCTTGACATCGCGCGGGTTGCCGGGATAGAATACGGTAAGCGGCGGCCGTCCCGGTTTCCGCTTATCCCGCGGGAATAGCTCAGTTGGCAGAGCATCAGCTTCCCAAGCTGAGGGTCGCGGGTTCGAGCCCCGTTTCCCGCCTGGCAGCCCTGCGGTTTAGTCCATCCGCGGGGCGTTTTCTTATGAGGAGGTTCCCGTGCGACGATCGGCGGTTTGCCTGGGACTGGTCATCGCGGCCCTGGTATTCGCCCGATGCGGTGCGAAGACCATGCAGTTTTCGGATTCGCTCAATACGCCCGAGGCCGAGTATGCGCGGGCGCTCCATCTGCTGGAATCCGGCGCCCATGACGAGGCGGAAACGGCGTTGCGCAGGACGATCCGGCTCGATAGCGGCTATGCGCCGGCCTACGTGGGGATGAGTCGTCTGTTCTTCGAACGGGGCGACGTGAAGGAGGCGATCCGGTATGTGCACATGGCGAGGGTACGGGACGCCGACTACGTACCCTCCTGGTTGATGGCCGCCCGCCTGTACGCCGCCGCCGGGCAGTATGAAGCGGCGGTAATCGAATTCCGGGAGGCGATCTCCCGGGACAGAGACCGGTTATGGGCCGTTGAAAGCTACTTCGATCTGGGCCGCACCCTGGAGAAGCTGAATAAACTGGAAGAGGCCCACGACGCCTACATGGAGGCGGTCTCCCTGGACCCTCTTCATCTCGAGGCCCGGGCCTCGGTCTCGCGTATCTGGAAGACCCTCGGTTCCGAATTCCTGATGCGGCTGCGTTTCGAGAACCGGGACATCATCCTGCCGTGACCGTGACGGAGGTTGCCGCCAGGATGAGCCTGGATACGTCGGCAGCCCCGTCAATCCGGCCGGTCGAGTCAGGATAAATCTCCGATTATACCCTGGATGAAGTTTACGGAACTTCGCAGGGTTTCCCGCCGCTCCGCGTCGCTGTCTCCCGTAATGCCGCATTCATAGGCCAGGTACCCGTCGAATCCGATGTCCCGGAGGGCGGACAGTCCCGCCTTCCAGTCGATGTCCCCGGAGCCAGGCTCCTGGCGGGTGTTGTCGGCCATGTGCACGTGACCCACGTACCGCCGTCCCGCTCTCCGGAGCGTGGCCGGCGTGTCCGTCTCCTCGATGTGCATGTGGAAGAAGTCGCACAGCAGGCTGGCGGACGGCGGGTCGCCGGCCCGCTTGATGATTTCGATCCCTCGTTCCTGCTGTCTCAGCAGGTGCTCCTCGTAACGGTTCAACGGTTCCAGCAAAACCTTCGTGTTCTGCTCCGCGGCGGACTCCGCCAGGTCCCGGACGATCTCCGTCAATAGTTGCATCTCCAGGGTGATCGCGTCGGCCAGCGGCGTAAGATCCGGGATGCGCGGCGGTCCGAATATGGGCGGCAGGATCAGGCCGACGGCCCCGAAGTGCCCGCATACCGCCAAGTTCTCCTTTGCCTCGGCGATGCTGTGGTTCCTCTTGTCCAGATCGGGATCCAGGAAATCGAAGGTGCCCTGGCCGCACAGCGAAACCAGCCGTATGGTGCGGTTACTCAGCGCGGATTCCAGTTCGTCGATCCGCCGGGCCGGACCCCGCCCGGATATCTCGAGCCCTTCGACGTGCAGTGATTCGGCGAAATCGAGTTTTTCGTCGAGCGTGCCGCCTGGGAGCAGGGCTTCCTGCAGGGCGATTTTCATTTCGTCTCCTTATTCATGGTCAAACCGCTTCGTCGATGAGTTTGGCGGTGGCCCAGACCGTCGAAGCGTCGGGCACATCCGCGTTTCGATAGGTGGGAATGAAACACCATCGGTCCCGGCCGGACCGGTTCGGATGGGAACTGTGCAGCAGCCGGTCGTGAAACACCAGCACATCCCCGCATTTCATTTTCACGTCCATCATCGGCTCGCCCTTGAGATCGTCGTCGGAAACGCGGTTGGCGAACCCCCTTGCATCCCGCACCGACGCATGATCCCGCGCCTGCCGATGGGAACCGGGAATGACCCTCAGGCACCCGTTTTCAGGCGTCGCGTCCTCCAGGGCGATCCATGCGGAGTACTTGGTCGCGCCGCCCCAGTACGCCTGGTCCTGGTGCCAGGGCGAGGCGAAGTGGACCGTGGGAGACTTGAATACGGGTTTCGCGCTGAGGAATTCGATGCGGGGGCCGATCAGCGGCCGCAGGATGGCCGTCATCCGGGAGTCGCAGGAAATCGATTCGAAGCGGGGCGGAATGGCGTCGCACATCCACACGTGTACACCCGACGGCCCCGATTGATTTTCCACCAGTTCCTTCGCCTCGGTCTTGCATACCGCCATTTCCTCCGCCGCGAAAACGGATTCGACGAGGAGAAAACCGTTCTCAGCGAAGGATGAAAGAGCCTCGTCCGGCGCCTTACCCATTCCTGCCTCCCGCCGAGCTAGTGTGAATCCCGTGCGACCGGCGCGCCGCTACCGCCGACCAGGAAATCGAAGTCCACGCCCCGGTCGGCCTGCAGCACGTGGTCCACGTACAACCGGCAGTATCCCCGGTCTGTCGCCGGTTCAGGCGGTATCCAGCGGGCTCGTCTCCGGGCCAGTTCATCTTCGGGCACATCGAGTTCAAGGCGGCGCTCACCGACGTCCAGCTCTATCATGTCGCCATCCTGAACGAGGGCCAGCGTGCCGCCCGCCGCGGCCTCCGGCGCCGTATGGAGCACGACGGTTCCGTAGGCCGTGCCGCTCATGCGCGCGTCGGATATGCGCACCATGTCCGTGACGCCCCGTTGCAGCAGTTTCGACGGCAGCGGCATATTCCCCACCTCGGCCATGCCCGGATATCCTTTCGGCCCGCAGTTTTTCAGCACGAGGACGCTGTCCGCGTCCACGTCCAGGTCGGGATCGTCGATGCGACCGTGGAGGTCCTCGATGTCTTCGAACACCACGGCGCGGCCACGGTGCCGCATCAGTTCGGGCGATGCCGCCGAGGGCTTGATGATGGCGCCGTCGGGACACAGGTTGCCTTTGAGTACGGCGAGTCCGCCGGTCGGGGTCAGCGGGGCGTCCAGGGTACGGATGACCTCCCGGTCGTGGCAGGGCGCGTCGGCCGTGTTTTCACCGATGGTCCTGCCGTTCACGGTCATGGCGTCCCGATGAATCAGGTCGCCCAACTCGCGGACCACGGCCGGCAGTCCGCCCGCGTAGTAGAAATCCTCCATCAGGTACTGCCCCGACGGCATCAGGTTCACGATACACGGGATGTCGCAGCCCAGGCGGTCCCAGTCCTGGAGGGAGAGATCTACGCCGAGGCGGCCCGCGATGGCCAGCAGGTGCACGACCGAATTGGTGGAGCCGCCGATGGCCCCGACCACCCGGATGGCGTTCTCCAGGGCATTGCGCGTGACGATGTGGGACATGCGCAGGTTCTCGCGAACCAGTTCCACCGCCCTTGCGCCCGCCTCGTGGGCCAGCTTCATCCGCCGGGCGTCGGCCGCGGGTATGGCGGCGTTGCCGGGCATGCCCAGGCCCAGCGCTTCGACGACGCTGGCCATGGTGGAGGCCGTACCCATGGTCATGCAGTGGCCCGTGGACCGATTCATGCAGGATTCCGCCTCGAGAAACTCCTCTTCGCTCATCGTCCCGGCCCGCACCTCGTCACTGAACTTGTACACGTCCGTCCCGGACCCGATATTCCGTCCCCTGAACCGGCCGTTGAGCATGGGGCCGCCCGATATGGCCAGGGTGGGCAGATCGCAGCTCGCCGCGCCCATGAGCAGGGCCGGGGTCGTCTTGTCGCATCCCACGAGCAATATGACTCCGTCGAGCGGATTGGCGCGAATGGTCTCTTCCACGTCCATGCTGACCAGGTTGCGAAACAGCATGGTCGTAGGCCGCATGAGCGGCTCGCCCAGGGACATGACGGGGAATTCCACCGGGAATCCGCCGGCCTCGTACACGCCGCGGCGGACCCGTTCCGAGATGATCCGGAAATGGGCGTTGCACGGCGTCAGTTCCGACCAGGTGTTGCAGATGCCGATGACGGGCCGGCCGTCGAAGACGTGATCCGGAAGCCCCTGGTTCTTCATCCAGCTTCGATGAATGAATCCCACTTTGTCTTTGGGACCGAACCACTGGGCACTGCGAAGGGGTGATGACATGAATGCTCCTGGAGACGAATCAGATGCTGGAATTATCCCTGACGCCGGGACGCGGCCCATGCCGCGCGAAGCGTGGAAGGGGAAAGGACGAACCGGACGGTGGGTAAGAGTAGGGTCACGGGCACGATGCGGACCTCGCCCTGGCCGTCCAGTTCGAATACGGCTTCATTGAATTCGGGTTCGACGAGAAACCTGACGCGCTTCGCGCCTTGAAGGAATCCGGTGGCTGCGCAGATACTTCCCCAGAGGCGCCCGGTGTCACAGGGATTGTCCAGCCCGATGCGGCCGGCGACACGCAAAGACACGAAATGCACGCACCTCGTCATGTCTCGCAGGAACCTCAACACGCCCCGGATAAATCCCTTGCTCTTCAGCAACTTGCGGAACCGTTTCGCCGGGGCACGCGATGCCTTGCGCGGCGCTTCCCCGGACGAATCGTCCGGTTCAGGCGCCGCCGTGGCCGGCCTCCTTCTCCGCCTTCTTCTCCTTTTCGTACGCTCACCGTCTCCCGCCATGGAAGGCGTGAAACGGAGCAGTCCGAACAGCCAACCGATCGTGATTCTGGCGGAGAATGCTTCCCGCCGAACGATCGAGAAGGAGATCGTCACGGGCGAAGCAAGCAGAAACAGGACCGCGAGCACACACGCGGCAGGTATGATGAGTACCGGTTCGAAATTCGGGGCCACGGCTCAGCTTTCTTTACGTTCGCCCGGCTTCGTGAATCGGTCCAGTACGGACTTCATCAGGTCGGCCACGGTGTGTGCGGCCGAGGATACGCCTGACTGGCCCGACATGCGTTCCAGGCGGACGTCGCCATCCTTGACGACCAGGACGGCGACAGGTTGCACACCCCCGCCGCCGCCGGTGCCGCTGCGTCCGCCGTCTTTGTCCTGGGCCCCGCCGCCGCCGAATCCGAATCCGGTTTTCACCAGCGGGATGACAGTCGTATTATCAACCTCCACCGGGTCGCCCACGACGGACTGCGCCTTGGCCATTTCCCTGAGCTCGCCCAGGGTGGTTTTGACCAGATTTTCCAGATCTGCCATGCATGTTCTCCCATTTGTTCATGCGGTCCCGGTCGTCCAGGGAACCAGGTTGACGCGGCGTACAGCCGAGACGCCGCCGCGACACTCCCCTTCCGCGCGCATACGCGCATGCGGCGGCCGTCAGTCGCCCCACAACTCTTCCAGGCGGCGGTCCCGGCCGCAGTTGTACCGGTAGAACTTGTACCGCAACGGATTCTTGATGTAATAGTCCTGGTGGTATTCTTCCGCCTTGTAGAACACGGAAGCCGGGGTAACCTCGGTCACCACGCGAGCGAAACGGCCGGAATCGATCCATTTCTGTTTCGAGGCCTCGGCCAGCGCTTTCTGTTCGGCGTTGTGATAGAAAATCCCCGCGCGGTACTGGCTGCCCTTGTCGCAGAACTGGCGGTCGTCCACCGTGGGATCGATGTTCATCCAGAATACGTCCAGCAGTTCCTGGTACGTGATCTTCGCCGGATCGTAACGGACTTCCATGGCCTCCGTATGACCGGTGCCGCCGGCGGATACTTCGCCGTAGCTCGGATTGCGCACGTGACCGCCGATGTACCCCACGATGGTGGAAACGACACCGTCCAGTTCGTCATAGGGCGGTTCCATGCACCAGAAACAGCCGCCGGCGAAAGTAGCCAGCGCGTAATCGCCGCTCTGATCGGTCTGCATGGCCTCGCCGGTTTCTCCGGACCGCGGCTCCGGGCCTGTCTTCGAATGGGCGACAGCATATACGGTAAATGCGAACAGTCCAGCGGCCAGCACGGTTAGCAGCGTGTGTTTTGCATTTAACATGGCCTCTCCTTTCTATCGGGCGCGTCCAGCTGTTCCCAACCGGGACTCATCCTATCCGAACAGGCCCATTTGTTTCGACGGCCTCGGTTTCGCCTTTCTCCGCCGCCGACCCGGTCCACGCGTTTTATCGTACTGCTTCAACTGTTCTTCGATATCGGTCAGGAATGGCGACGGCCGGGTCGAGCGCACCTCGCCGAACAGCATGCGCTTCTTCGACCGTACGAGGTAAAGCCGTTCCCTGGCGCGGGTCATGGCCACGTAAAACAGGCGGCGTTCCTCCTCCACGTCGGACTCCATGCCGCCTTGTTGCAGGGGCACCAGACCGTCCTCGCAGCCCACGACGAATACGACCGGGAATTCCAGCCCCTTGGCCGCGTGAAGGGTCATGAGATTCACATGCTCCGCCACTTCTCCGTAGGCATCGTATTCCTGGCTGAGCAGCAGCTTGTCGAGCAGGACCGCCAGATCCGCCTCGATTCGGGCGCACCGGATCAGCTCGCGCAGACTGTCGTCCGCCCTGGGATAGCGCCATTTCATTTTATCCCAGACGGAAGTGCGGGCCAGGTTTTTCAATACGTCGGCCGCCGTGTTTTTCTCCAGGCCGGCGTTAATGGCGTTCAGGTCGTCCAACAGGGCTTCCACGCCGGCCCTGGATCGCTTCATGAGCAGGCGCGGCCGGTCCATCAGGTCCCGCACATGGTCGATCGTGATCTGCGTGCGCTGATTCCAGATACCTTCGATGAGCTCCACGGTCCGGTCTCCCAGTCCGTCAATCATCGACGACAGACACCGCAGCGCCGACGCGGTGGTGACGGCCCGCGTGGTCCGTCCGTCGCCCAGTTGAAGCAGGGTGACCATCTCCTGTACGCCCGGCCGGTTGATGAGGGACGTGTCGCCAGCGACCTGGTAAGGAATCCCGCTGCGTTCGAAGGCCTCTATCAGGGCCGTATTCTGGCTCTTCGTCCGGTACAGTACGGCGACGTCTCCGAAGGATCGTTCCTCGTCCGGATCCGTCCCGCCTTCCAGGCGGCCCGAGTCCTGGGAGAAGAGGCTGGTTCCGCCCGCCAGTCGTTCGATCTGGTGTACGACGTACTCGGCCTCGGCCTTGTCCGATCGGGTTTCTTTGATGACGAGGCGCCCCTGGACGTAGAGCGCGGCGACCAGGGGGGGCGCCGTAGACTGGCTGGAGGCGCCCATGACCTGCGACGAGGCGTCGAGGAGGGAAGCCGCGGAACGGTAGTTCTCCTTGAGGTACTGTACCCGCGCACCGGGGAAATCGTCCGCGAATGAATGGAAATACCGGATGTCCGCTCCGCGAAATCCGTATATGGCCTGGTTGGGATCACCAATGGCGGTGATTCGCGCGCCACCTTCCGCCAGGATCT
The DNA here is from genome assembly GCA_026706345.1 of Gemmatimonadota bacterium. Taxonomy (NCBI): domain Bacteria; kingdom Pseudomonadati; phylum Gemmatimonadota; species Gemmatimonadota bacterium. Next base: position 75,048 of record JAPOYX010000216.1, read on the forward strand.
TCAGCAGGGCGTGCTGGGCTGGATTGATGTCCTGGTATTCGTCCACGAAAACGTAGCGGAACCGCTCGTGCACGCTATTCCGGAACCGCTCGTCCGATCGGAGCAGCTTGGTGGTCTCCAGGATGACGTCGTCGAAGTCCAGCAGCCCATGTCTGCGCAGGAGGCGGGTATAGGCCGAAACCGCTTCCGGGATTTCACCGCTTCGATCCGATGCCTTCCACCGGGCTACCTCTTCCAGCCGCCGCCTGCGCTGCGCGGCGTTGTCCCGCGGCCACTGCGCGCGGGCCAGTCGGTCCTGGTCGTCGGGCGTCGCCACGCTCAGGCTGAACGGGATGCTCGTATGGCGCGACCATTGGCGCATAAGGGCGAGGCAGATCCCGTGAAACGTGCCGACCATGGCCTCCTCGGCCTGGCCGTCGAGGAGGCTTTCCAGCCGCGTCTTCATTTCGCCGGCGGCCTTGTTGGTGAAGGTCACGGCCAGCATCCGTCCGGGTGTGGTTTCATGCCGCGCCAGGTAAGCCATGCGGTGGGTGAGCGTGTGGGTTTTTCCGGTGCCGGGCCCCGCCACGATAAGGAGATGGCCCTCGCGATGCCTTACGGCCTTCCGTTGGTCTTCGTTGAGGCGGCCGTCATCCGATGCCGCGTTTTCCGGTGTCCCGGGCGCCTCGAGCACGGCCACGGAAGACAGGGTTCCGTGAGGCTCCGGCTCCGGCGCCGCGGCCGCCGGAGCCGCGGGTTCCACGAACTCCGACAGGACCGGCGGTTTATCTGCGACCTCAACCGTCCCATTGGTGCGTATCGGCGTCTCTTCCTCCCTCTCCGGCGCCGCTTCCTCCCTCTCCGGCGTATCTTTCGGCCTGTTCTCGCGGGACGGTGCTTTCGCTTCCACGGGCAGTTCGTCCAGCAGGGCGATCTGCGTATCGCCGCCCAGACGGTCCGCCTGGTTAAACAACTTGATCACCCCGTAATCTCCGTCATACCCCGGCAGGATATCCACCTCGCCGACCCGCATGCGTCGAATGCCTTCGGCGATCAACGGCCCCGCCTCCTGTTCGATGTCATCTTCGGGAACGTCCAGGAGTATCTTGAGTTCGCTGCCCAGGCGCGCGAGCATGGCCTGATAGACCAGGTCCACCGTTTTGGATCCGGCGCCGACCTGTTTCGCCTCGCCGATGATCTCGGGGAGGGGAATCACACTGAAGAAATGGCGCGCGCGAGCGGGTCTTTTCCCTTCGGGCCGGTCCGCGAGCTCTTCCACGCGGGCCATGACGCCCACGGTCACGGCCTTGCCGCATTCCGGGCACCGTCCATCCGCGGCAATAGTCTCCCGGGGATGCATCCTTCTCCTGCACTTCCTGTGTCCGTCGTAGTGATACTTGCCCTCTTCGGGATAGAACTCCACCGTCCCCGTCAGCCCGGTGTCTTCCGGATCGGAGAGGGCGCTGTAGATCGCGGGATAGTCGCAGGACGTATCGAACAGGGTGGTTTCCCTGCCCAGCTTCCCGGGCGAATGGGCGTCGGAGTTCGATACGAGCACGTAGGGGTCGAGCTGTTCCAGCCTCCAGTTCATGAGCGGGTCGGACGACAGGCCGGTTTCGACCGCGAAGATATGCTCCGTGAGATCGCCGTAGCAGTCCGATATCCGGTCGAATCCCCCCTTGGAACCCAGGGCGGAAAACCAGGGCGTCCAGACGTGTGCCGGGATGAGACAGGCCATCGGATCGGTCTCCAGGGTGATCTCCAGCAGGTCCCGGGAGTCCAGCCCCAGGATGGGCCGACCGTCCGACCGGATATTGCCGATGGCGCCCAGGCGGGCCTGTAGCGACCTGGCGGCTTCGAATCCCGGCGCAAAAATGATATTGTGTACCTTTCGGACGCCGCCGAGCCGCTTGTAGATGTTCGAGATCTCGACCGTCAGCATAAATCGGACCGGCGCCCGGCAGGCAGCCGGCACCTGGTCGGTCATCGCCTTTTCGAGATCGGGTTTCAGCCGGAACAACCCTTCCTCGGCCGGTTGCAGTTTCTCCTCCAGCTCGTCCATCCAGCCAGGATGGACGAAGTCCCCGGTACCCACCACGCGGATTCCCTTCAACTGGGCCCACTTGTACAGGTGCTCCAGGTTCAGATTCTTGCTGGTCGCCCGGGAGTAATGGGAGTGGAGATGCAGATCGGCGTGGAAGGGCAAGGAGTCCCCCTATGCGTTGACCCATCGCGGATTCCATCCGCCGGAAGCGCTCCGTTCCAGGTCCTTCCGGCGTTACCGCGCCTGTTGGAAAGATGGGGGAACATGCGGGTACAGGCAAGGAGTTTGTATAGCGCGGGACGTGCCCGGGACATGCGGTCAGGAAGCCGGGGTCTCGACCGCTTCGGCGGATTCCAGGACCTGTCCTCTCAGCCTGTTCCGGGCGCGGGCCACGACGGCGAGGCCGTCTTCGAGGATGTAGTAGCAGATGGGTACGAGGATCAGTGTAATGGCCGTCGCAAAGAGCACGCCGAATCCCAGGGATATGGCCATGGGGATGAGGAACTGCGCCTGCAGGCTCTTCTCCAGCAGGATGGGCGTCAGTCCCGCGAAGGTCGTGAGCGAGGTCAGCAGCACGGGCCGGAAACGGGCGACTCCCGCGTTCCGGATGATCTCGTGCAGATCCGCGCCCTCGCCTGCGCGTTCGCGCCCGCGGTTGATGAAGTCCACCAGTACCAGGCTGTCGTTCACGACGACGCCGGAAAGCGCGACGATGCCGAACAGGGAGAGGAGCGAAATCGCGAATCCCATGATCAGGTGTCCCATCACCGCGCCAACGATGCCGAAGGGAATGACGCTCATGATGATCATGGGCTGCACGTAGGACTTGAAGGGGATGGCCAGCAGTCCGTAGATCACGAGCAGGGCGACCATGAAGCCGAAGGTCAGGCTTTCGATGGACTCCTGCTGGTTGCGTTGCTGTCCCTCCAGCGTGTAGGTCAGGCCGGGGTACCTGGCCATGAGCGACGGAAGATAGGACGAGGTCAGGTCGTTGATGATGTCATTTGAACTGGCCACGGCATCGTTCACATCGGCGGTGACGGTGATGACGCGCTTGCGGTCCGTGCGCCGGATACTTGAGTAGCCCCTGCCCATTTCCGCCCGCGCGGCGAGCGAGAAGGGGACCTCGATTCCTGCCGGGGTTCGTATCCGCATGTTCTCCATGTCGCCCAGGGACCGTCTTTCCGATTCGGGATAACGCACCATCACGCGCACGTCGTCCCGGCCCCGCTGAATGCGCTGCGCTTCCTCCCCGTAGAAAGCTTGGCGCACCTGGCGGGAGAGCCCCGCCATGGTGATGCCGAGGGCCTCGCCTTCGGGTGTGACGTGCAACCTGATCTCCTGCTTGCCGGGCCGGAAATCATCGGCCACGTCCACGACGCCGTCGTAATTGGCCACCGCCCGTTTCAGTTCCGCGGTCGCCTGCAACAGGTCATCGGGATCTGTACTGGACAGTTCGATGTTGATCGCCTCGCCCACGTTGAACAGGGAGGACGTGAACGAGAGTTCCACCACATCCGGGATCGGACCGATGAGCTCCCGCCAGCGGTTCACGATTTCCTCGCCGCTTATACTCCTCGTCTCCGAAGGCGCCAGACCTAGTACGACTTCCCCTATGTGGGACGACCGGTCGGATACCGTGAGGCTTCCCGCATTCTGCTCGGCGCGAGCCGCGTTCGGCTGTTGGCCGATGGCCGACATGATGTTCACTATGACCCCGTCGTCGCTTTCTGGCTCATCCGGGGAGAACTCCTTGCCGAGCTGGTTTCGCAGTTGAACGGCACTGTCCTCGATCTGCGAAATGTACCGGTCGGTGACCTCCGCGGGGGTGCCCTGCGCGAGGGTAAGGTGGGCCGACACGAATTCGTTTTCTACCGGAGGGAAAAACACGAAACGCAGGATGCCGCCGGCCACGATCCCGATAGTAAGGATGATAGCGCCTACGCCGATGGAAAGCGTGACGTACCGCCAGGCGAGGGCCTTCTGCAACAGGGGAACATAGGCGCCTTCCACGAAGCGCCGGAGCAGCCGGGCCACGTTGTCCTGGAGATCATGAAGCCACTTGTCGGCGTAGAAGAGCGCCAGGTAGAAGGGCCTGACCAGCAGGAAGGTACGGGGCAGCGGGCTGTCCTTTTGCCTGGGCTGCCCGTGGCGCAGGTGGGTCGGCAGAATGAGCAGGGACTCGACCAGGGAAAAAAGCAGCATGAGGATGATTACGATGGGGAAGACCTCGAAGAATTTCCCCATGAGCCCCTCCACGAAAAACATCGGAGAGAAAGCGACGATAGTCGTCAAAACCGCGAAAGTGATCGGCTTGGCGATTTCCTGGACGCCCACCCGGGCGGCCTCCGCGGGTTCCATGCCCCTTTCCTGGTGCGCGTAGATGTTTTCCCCGGCGATGATGGCGTCGTCCACCACGATGCCGAGCACCATGATGAAGGCGAAAAGCGAAAGCATGTTGATGGAAGCATCCAGGATCGGCATCATCCAGAAGGTGCCGAGAAAGCAGATGACGATCCCCATGGCGACCCAGAACGCCAGCCGGATACGCAGGAACAGAGCCAGGCAGAGAAAGACGAGCAGGAACCCCAGCTGGCCGTTGTTGATCATCAGGTCGAGACGGCTCTCCAGGAGCCGGGACTGGTCCTGCCAGGAGATCAGCTCAACGCCGTCCGGGAGTTCCGCCTGTTTCTCCTCCACGTACCGATGTACGGCGCCGGAAACATCCAGGATGTTCTCGTTGCCCACACGGTACACCTGGACCAGGGCGGCCGGCTTTCCGTCGAAACGGGAGGATATGTCCGTTTCGGCGAAGCCGTCGACGACCCGCGCCACGTGGCTGAGCAGGAGGCGGGTGCCGTCGGGGCGGGACCGCAGCACGATCCGGTCGAATTCGGCTCCGACGAGGGCCTGCCCCTTCGAACGAAGCAGGATCTCGCCGCCGGGTGTCTTCACCGAACCGCCGGGCAGGTCGAGCGAGGAATTGCGCACGGCGCTGACGACTTCGGTGAACGTGAGTCCGTAACGGCGCAGCGCGGCTTCCGATACCTCGATCGAAATCTCGTACGGCCGGACGCTTGCCAATTGCACGTAGCTGATCTCGGGCTGGGCCAGCAGGTCTTCCCGGATCTCCTCGGCGAGCCGTTTCATGGAGGACTCGTCCAGGTTCCCGGCTACGGCGACGTCGATGACCTGGCGCCGGAAGATGATCTCCTGGATGACCGGCTTTTCCGTTTCCTCGGGAAAGGTGTCGATGGCGTCCACGCGGGACTTCAGGTCGTGGACCAGCGTGCGGGCGTCGGCGTCGGGGTCCACTTCGACCAGGATCCTCCCGATCCCTTCCGACGCGTTGGAACTCAGCTTCTTGATGCCGTCCAGGTCCTGGATGGCCTCCTCAACGCGGACGCATACCGCTTCCTCCACCTCGGCCGGGGCCGCTCCAAGGTAGCGGATCGTGATGACGACGATATCGGTCTCGAACTCGGGAAAGATCTCGACCTTGATCCGTGAGATCATCAGCAGTCCGCCCACGATGATCGTCATCATGAGCAGGTTGGCCGCCACGTTGTTCCGGGCGAACCAGGCCAGTACGTAGTTCATTTACCCGTGCCTTCCTGTTCCTGTACGACCGGTCCGGACGAACTCGAATCAAGTATGCGCACTTCCATTCCGTCCACCTGGGTCTCCAGGGCGGACAGGCAGACGCGTTCGCCCGTTTCGATTCCGCTCAGGATGAGCACCCGGTCCGACTCTATCCTCAGTACCTCCACGTTGCGGAACCGGAGCCTGTTCTCTTCATCGATCACGCCGATCCGGTTTTCGCCATGCATGGCCGTCCGGGGCAATGCCGCCACGTCGGGATAGTGCTTGCCAAGGATCTCCGCTTCGATGAACATGCCGATGCCCAGGGGCGGCCGGTCGGGATTCGCGCCACGGCCATAGGGATTCTGTACTCTGGCCACGGCGTAGACCATCCGGCTCATGGGATCGATCTCGCCTTCCATGCGAACCACCCTGCCGTTCCAACTGTGTTGCCGGCCGGCGAACTCGGTGCTGATCACGACAGGAGGGCCGGCGGCCCGGCCCGTCTCGCCGCGGAATTGCATGGGCGTGTCGAAAAACGCCAGTTCTTCGTCGGGTATGGGCAGCCGGATTTCGGCGTAATTGATGGCGTAGATGGTCGCCAGCGCCTCGCCCCGGCGGAGGAACTGCCCGACATCCACGTTTTTCTTCCTCACTCTGCCGGCGTACGGAGCGCGAATCTCCGTCCGTTCCAGATTGAGCTTCGCTTGTTCAAGCGCCGCGACCGAAGCTTCCAGGTTGGCGCGGGCCTGGGCAAGCTGGGGTTCCCGCAACACCAACGGCATGGGCGCGCCCGAGCCCAGCCGGCGCCATTCGTCCTGGGCCAGGCGGGCTTCTTCCTGCTCAATCTGCATTGCGGTGGCGAACCGGGCCGTATCCGCGGCGGCCCGCGTGACCGCCAGTTCCGCGTCGCGCGGGTCGAGGCGCACCAGCAGTTCGTCTTCTTCGAAGAATCCACCGGGTACGAAGGAGGGCGAAACGTAGACGATCTGGCCGTCCGTCTCCGCCGAGAGCGCGCTTTCGGTCCTCGGCATCACGGCGCCCTGGGACCGCACGGTGAGCTGTACCGTGTCCAGGATCGCGGTGGTTGCGCGAACCAGCGGCGGTGGCACTGCCGGCGGCTTGCTCTCCACGACGGGCCTGCTGCGGACCAGGAATACCAGGATCAGCAGCGATCCAAGGATGATGGCCAGCGGAAGAAATACCTTAACCCATTTGTTCATCCCTTACTCCCGTGTTTTTCCTGTTTCCGGTCCCGCATGGTCAAAACCGCCTCCCAGCGCCAGGTAGAGGTCTACCCGGGCGTCCAGCCGCTGTCTCCGAACGGCCAGGTACTGTCCTTCGGATTCGAAGGCGCGCCGCTGGGCGTCCAGCATGGTGATCACGTCGCTCAGCCCACTGTGATACCGCGACTCCGCGAGTTCGCGGGCGGCCGCGGCCTGTGTCGAAGCTTCCAGCAGCGCCGCTTCCCGCTGTTTGAGGAGCGTGTCCGCCACCAGGGCGGTTTCCACCTCGCCGTAAGCGCGGAGGGCCTGGCCCGCGAAATTCGCCAGGACCTGGTCGCGGTTGGCTTCCGCCAGGTCGACGCCCGCGCGGAGCCGCCCGCCCTGGAACAGGGGCTGCAGCAGGCTGGATGCAAGACTCCAGACGATGAAGTCACCGTCGAGCAGGTCGGTCAGTGCGGCCGAGGAGGTCCCGCCCGAGCCGGTCAGGCGAATGGCCGGATACCGTGCCTTTTTTGCCACTCCGATTCGTGCGCCGGCCGCCGCGAGCCGCCGTTCGGCGAGCATCAGGTCGGGACGCCGCGCGATGAGATCGGCGGGAAGTCCCGCGGGTACGGCGGCCGGTACCGCCGGAAGGTCCGCGGCTATCGTCAGCTCGGCCGACGGATACCTGCCCAGGAGGATCTCTAGCTGCCTGACGACGCTGTCGTACGCCTGCATCCTCTGCAGCACGACCGCCTCCGCCGCGGCCACGTTGGAGAGCGACAGGCGCAGGTCCAGGGCGGGCCTGAGACCGCGCGCGTACCGGTTTTCGATGCGTTCGTTCACCACCTTGAAATTGTCCCGGGTCGCCCGGGCCAGTTCGAGCTGGCGCCGTGCCTCGATGGCGGAGAACCACGCCTTGGCGGTCTGCCCCGCGACGGATGATCGGACCCCGTGCAGATCGGCCTGTGAGCCCTGCAGGTCCGCCAGCGCGGCCGCCTTGTCATCGCTGAGCCGGCCCCAGAGATCGATTTCCCAGTTGATGTTGGTCGATACGCCGTAATTCGTCGACGTGGTGTTCAACACTCCGCCACTACTGCCCGGAATGGGAAATCCGATGAAGTTCCGGCGCTGCCGCGACCGGTTGAAGTCCAGGCTGACCTGCGGAAAAAGAGGCGCGCCGACGATGCGCGCCTGGGCCCGCGCGGCCCGCATGCGGCCGGTGGCGGTCTCGAGTTCGAAGTTGCGGGAGAGGGCTTCGTCGATGAGCGCATTCAACCCGGCGTCGCTGAAATCCGTCCACCACCGCGCCCCGATCCGGCCTTTGTCCGACGGGGCGGCGGTCCATTCGGGAGGAGCAGGAGTCTGGAGGGAAGGGAACTGCGGCTTCGGCACCGAGGCGCAACCACAAAACAACGCCGCGGATGTGAGCATGGCGCAGAGTGCTCTCACGAACGCCCCCTGGTAAGGTGGTGCCGGGTCCCCGTACGCATCAGGTAGGTACGACGGACGTCTTGAGGATAGTCGGAAAATTCCGGTTTGCAGTCAAGCAGATTAGACGGCGGGCCATGGCCGCGCGCCGGCCCGCATCTCCAACTTTACGCCTGAGCGTGTGGAAGCGCGTGACCCCGGCATATAATCTGTTGCAATTCGTTTGAAGATCCATAATATGGTATGCGCTGAAACCGGAACGCGAATCCGGAACGCCCATGTGGTATGCGCTGAAACCGGAACGCGGCGTACCTGGTTGCAAACTCGAAAATCCGGGGTGGGTGTATGGCTGGCAGACAGCGCGAGGCGCGAAGGCCCTTCGTCCTGTGGCTCACCGGGCTGTCCGGATCGGGTAAGAGTACGATCGCGGACCGGGTTTACGAAACGTTGAAAGACAGGGGAATCAAGGTGGAACGGCTCGACGGAGATGAGATCCGGTCGGTCTTTCCCGATACGGGATTCGACCGGTCGGGGCGCATGGCCCATATCGCCCGGGTGGGTTATCTCGCATCGGTCCTCGAGCGGAATGGGATCAGCACCATCGTTTCCCTCATTTCACCTTACCGGGAAGCTCGTGAAAACGCGCGGCAAGGCTGTGGGCGCTTTATCGAAGTCCACATCTCCACGCCCCTCGAGGTTTGCGAGGCGCGGGACGTCAAGGGACTCTACGCGAAGTCCCGTCGGGGTGAAATCGAGGGCTTCACCGGTATAGGCGATCCGTACGAAGCGCCGGAAAGGCCGGAACTGGTGATCGACACCTCGCGTCAAACCGTTGGGGAGTCCGTAGCCGCGGTGATGCGGCATATCGAACCCTTGATCTGAGAGGCGATAATCCACCCATGTCCCGGTACACCATTTCGCACCTGATGCAGATCGAGGCCGAGAGCATTCACGTGATGCGGGAAGTCGTCGCGGAATTCGAACGGCCGGTGATGCTGTATTCGGTCGGCAAGGATTCCTCGGTCATGCTGCATCTCGCGCGCAAGGCCTTCTATCCGCAGAAACTGCCCTTTCCGCTGATGCACGTCGATACCGGGTACAAGTTCGAAGAGATGTACGACTTCAGGGCGCGCATGGCCGAAGAATACGAGGCGGAACTGATCGTCTACCGCAACGAGGCCGCCATCGCCGAAGGCGCCAATCCGTACGACCTGGGCACGCAGCGGTGCTGCGGCCTGCTGAAGACGCAGGCTCTGCTCGACGGACTCAAATCAGGACGCTTCGACGCGGCCCTGGGCGGCGCCCGCCGCGAGGAGGAGAAGTCGCGCGCCAAGGAGCGGTTCTTTTCTTTCCGGGACCGGTCAGGCCAGTGGGATCCGAAGAACCAGCGGCCCGAACTGTGGAACCTCTACAACTGCCGCATCGGCCAGGAGGAATCCATCCGGGTGTTTCCCCTTTCCAACTGGACCGAGCTGGACATCTGGATGTACATCCACCGGGAGAACATCCCGGTCGTGCCTCTGTACTTCGCCCGGGAGCGCCGGGTCGTGATCCGGGGCGAACAATTGATTCCCGTGGAGGGACAGGCCCGCATCCTACCCGGTGAAACCGCTCAATCCATGGTCTGCCGGTTCCGCACCCTGGGCTGTTCTCCATGCACCGGCGCCGTAAGATCCACCGCCACTTCCGTCGAAGAGATCATCGAGGAAATGATGGTGGAGCGCATATCCGAGCGTTCCACGCGCATCATCGACCACGACCAGGAAGGTTCGATGGAGCTGAAGAAGCGGGAAGGCTACTTCTAGAGCCAATTCGGCCGCCGAAGCTACGGTTCGGCCGCTTGACCGGCAGCGCATCCTGAAATGACCGACATCCAGACGTTTTTGACGCAGAACGAAGAAAAGGAACTGTTGCGTTTCAGCACGGCGGGCAGCGTGGACGACGGGAAATCCACGCTGATCGGCCGGCTCCTGGCCGACTCGAAGAATATCTACGAGGACCACCTCGCCTCGCTCAAGCAACTGGCCCGGCAGGACGAAGCCCCCGACCTCGCCCTGTTGCTGGACGGTCTCAAGGCCGAAAGGGAGCAGGGCATCACCATCGACGTGGCCTACCGGTATTTCTCGACCCCCAGGCGGAAGTTCATCATCGCCGACACGCCGGGCCACGAACAGTACACCCGGAACATGGCGACCGGGGCATCCGGCGCGAACCTCGCGATCGTGCTGGTCGACGCGCGCAACGGCGTGCTCACGCAGACCCGCCGCCACGCTTTCATCACTTCACTGCTCGGCATCCAGCATCTCGTCGTGGCCGTGAACAAGATGGACATGGTGGATTACAGCGAAGAGGTCTTTGCCGCCATCCGTCGTGAATTCCTGGATTACGCCGCCAAGTTGAACGTGAGTGACATCCGACTCGTTCCGGTCAGCGCCCTGCTCGGCGACAACGTGGTGGAAAAGAGCGGGCGCATGCCGTGGTATCACGGCCAGACGGTGCTGGATATTCTCGAGGACGTCCAATTCCTGACCGATCGGAACCTGGTGGACCTGCGGTTTCCCGTGCAGTACGTCATCCGCCCCGACCAGGATGCGCGGTACTACGCGGGACCGGTGCTGTCCGGCGTGGTCCGGCCCGGTGACGAGGTGCTGATCCTGCCCGGACAGAACCGGACGCGGGTGAAGTCCGTGTCCAGCTTCGACGGCGACCTCGCCGAGGCCTATCCGCCCATGTCCGTTTCGCTGCAGCTCGAGGACGAGGTGGACGTGAGCCGGGGAGACATGATCGTACATCCGAAGAACCTGCCCCACGTGGAGCGGCGGTTCGAGGCCATGGTGGTGTGGATGGGCGAAGCGCCCATGGATCCGTCCCGCCACTACCTGATCAAGCAGACTACGCAGACCGCCCGGGCCAGCATCGATCACGTGGACTACCGGATCGACGTGGACACGCTGCATAAAGTCAACGTGGCGCACCTCGCGCTCAACGAGATCGGCCGGGTGGCCCTGAGCTCGAACCGCCCCCTCTTTCACGACGCGTACCAGAACAACCGGCTGACCGGCAGTTTCATCCTGGTGGACTACCTGACCAATAATACCGTGGCCGCGGGCATGATCATCGACCGGCTGCCGGAAGACCGCGTGCCGATGGACGTGGATGCCGATTCCGAACCGAGAGCTTCAACATCGGAGCGGTCCAGCTTGGTGAACCTGGACCGTCGCATCGCGCGTTACGGCCAGAAGCCGTGCACGATCTGGATCACCGGACTGGTGGGCTCGGGGAAATCGGCCGTCACCTACGGACTGGAAAAGGCGTTGTACGAAGCGGGATACTCGGTGGTGGTGCTGGACAGCTCGGTCGTTCGAAGCGGGCTCAGCCGCGACCTGGGCTTTTCGGCGGCGGACCAGGCGGAGAACCTGCGGCGCGTGGCCGAAAGCGCGGCCGTGCTGAACGAATCAGGACTCATCGTCATCGCCTCTTTCATCTCGCCGAGTGAGGACGGCCGCCGCCAGGTGGCCGAACGGATCGGGACCGGCCGGTACGTGGAGGTCTTCGTCGACGCGTCGCTGGAATGGTGTCGGAAGCATGATACCACGGGTTGTTACGAGAAGTCGGACCGGGGCCTGCTGCGCAACCTCGCCGGCGTGGACTACCCCTACGAAAAACCCCGCGACCCGGCGATGACGGTCTCGTCGGAGACCGATCCGCTCGATCGGTCCGTTTCCCGCATCTTCGAGTTGATGAAAGAAAGAGGCTACCTGCTTCCCAGGCAACAGCCCGGCGCGTAAACGCCCGGCTGCCTCCACGGGTCGCCATGGACAGCTTCAGGCCGCCGTGCGTCTTCAGGCCGCCATGGACAGCTTCATGCCGCCGTACCTTCAAGCCGCCGCGCGTCCGGAAACCTCAGGCGTCACCATCCCGTAACGCCCATGATCCAGTAGGCGGTCTGGGCGACGATGAAGAGCAGGATGAAGGCGATGGCCAGGGGCATGAGGCCGCTGACGACGGTCCATTTGACGCTTTTGGTTTCCCGGTACACCGTCCACATGGTCGTGGAACACGGGTTGTGCAGCAGGGAAAAGAGCATCAGGCAGACGGCAGTGAGGAGGGTCCATCCCTGCTGGTCCACCAGGAGATGCTGTAGCTCGGCCATCGTGTCCAGTTCGATCATCATCCCGGCGCCCGTGTAGGCCATGATGATGGTGGGGACCACGATTTCGTTGGCGGGGATGGCGATGATGTAGGCCAGCAGGATCACGCCGTCGAGACCGATGGCGCGCCCCACGGGTTCCAGCCACTGCGAGACCCATACCGTCAGGCTCTGTCCCCCGGCGTAGATGTTGCTCAGCAGCCAGATCACGCCGCCCGCCGGCACGGCCATGACTACCGCCCGCCACAATACGAAGATCGTCCGGTCTATCAGCGAGGTGTACAGCACGCGCAGGATGCTGGGACGCCGGTAGGGCGGGAGTTCCAGTGTGAAGCTGCTGGCTTCGCCGCGCAGGAAGGACCGGGACAGTATGGCCGAGACCAGCAGGGTCGTCGCGGCGCCGATCAGGACGATGAGGACCAGGGAGCCGGCCGCGGCCATGGCCGCGAAGGCCGGCGGGAACGCCGCCGCCACGAACAGGGTAGCGAGTATGATCAGCGTGGGCCACCTGCCGTTGCAGGGCATGAAGTTATTGGTGAGGATGGCGATCAGCCGCTCCCGCGGCGAGTCGATTACCCGGCAGGCTACCACGCCCGCCGCGTTGCAGCCCAGGCCCATGCTCATGGTGAGCGCCTGCTTGCCGTGGGCGCCCGCCTTCTTGAACAGCGCGTCGACGTTGAATGCCACGCGGGGGAGATACCCCAGGTCTTCCAGTATGGTGAATATGGGGAAGAAGATCGCCATGGGAGGCAGCATGACGGAGACCACCCAGGCCAGTCCCCGGTAGACGCCGTGCCAGATGAACCCGGTGACCCACCAGGGCATGCCCAGGGAATCGAACAGCTCGACGCCCCGCGCGCCCAGCCAGAAAAGTCCTTCGGCCAGCATGGCGGAGGGCACGTTCGCCCCCGAAATCGTGACCCAGAAGACGACGCCCAGGAGCAGGGCCATGAAGGGCAGGCCCCAGACCTTTGAGGTTACGATGCGATCCAGCTTCTGTTCCCACGGATAGGAAGTCTTCTCGCCGGTGCGGACGACCTTCCGGGTGATGGCCTCGGCGTCCTGGTAGATGGCTTCGACGATCTCGTCCCGGTACGACCCTTCCAGTCCCCGCTGCATTTGTTCGACCCGGCCGAGAATGTCCTCCCCGGTACGGGATCTCGTCGCAGTGTCGCTCATATCCCTCATTCCCGTGTCTTTAGTTCCGCCTGGGCGCCCATCCGGCTGAATTCGCCCAGTTCCAGGGCCTGGCGCACCCGGTAGTCGCCGTCGAGGAGCCTGAAGGCGATCCAGCGGGGGTTCGGCAGGTCCGGGTACGATTCGCGCAGCATGCCCGTGATTGTATCCACGGTCCGGTCGAGATCTCCGTTGCCTGTTATGCGCCGCGGCGCGTTCCGGATCGTCCCCTGGATCACGTCGGCAACCGTGCGCATCAGGAGACCGAGTCCTTCCCCCTTCCTTGCCGATACCGGGACGACCGGTACGCCCAGTTCGCGCGACAGTGCGCGGTGATCCACCGAGATGCCCCTGCGTACGGCCTCGTCCATCAGGTTCAGGCAGACCACCGCCTTGTCCGTAATCTCCAGCACCTGGAGCACCAGGTTGAGATTGCGCTCCAGCATGGTGGCGTCGACGACGATCAACGCGCAGTCCGGGCGTCCGAAGAGGATGAAATCCCGGGCGATCTCTTCGTCTATGGAGGCGGAAAGAAGGGAATACGTGCCGGGCAGATCGATCATCTTGTACCTTCTGCCGTTGAACTCGAAGCCGCCCTCGGCGCGATTGACCGTCTTCCCCGGCCAGTTCCCCGTATGCTGCTTCAAACCGGTCAACGCATTGAAGACCGTGCTCTTTCCCACGTTCGGGTTGCCCGCCAGGGCGATGACATAGTCCCACCGGTCCAGCGAAATCCCCATCTGAACCAGGTTTTCCTGCAGTGCACAGGATGCGCAGTCGTGTCCGGGCGGTGCGGCCGGTGCGGCCGGCTCCGGCGTTCCGGCCCGTTCCGGCGGTCCAGGTAGCGCGGATTCCGTACTCATACTGCGATCTCCCCTTCGTTCTGTTTGTGCTGTTCGGGCCCTTCAGGCCGTTCGGATCCCTCGGGCTGTGCGGGCCGTGCGGACCGTTCGATCCTGATCAGATCGGACTGTTCGCGGCGGAGAGCGATCAGGGTGTTCCGGACCCGGTAGGCCGTGGGATCGCTGAAGGCGCTCTGCATGACCCGCTCGATGCGCGCTCCGGGCGTCAGGCCCAGGTCGAGGAACCTCCGCCGGGTCAAGCCTTGGCAGGCCGGTGACAGGCCAACGACGCGGCCCTGCTCCCCGTGTTTCAGCGTCGTGAGCGGGATGCCCGGCGGTTCGATGCGCTCAGCGGGGGCCTCCCGCACGGAAATGTTCGCCGCGACCACCGGGGCCAGTACGTGTTCGGCGTCCGGCGTGCCGATGACGATCCGTACGGGCGACATGTCCACGATCGTGATGATCATGCCGGGATGGAGATCCTCGGCGATGATCTGGGCATACACTTCCGGCGGCTCGTCCTCGATATGCACGATCTGCGCCGGTTTGGCGGCCGGCCAGTCGACGAGTTTCTGGCTTTCGATCTCCTTCATGTCGCCGGCGGCGTTCGGTATCGGATCCCCCTGGGGATCGAATGTGGGATGTCCCATATCGGCATCCATCTTGTCGACCTGCGCCTCGGTTACCGTGTGTTCCAGCTGGTGGGCATGGGCGTGGATCTTTTCCCGGGGTACGGAAGTTTCGTCGGCGAGATATCGCTCGAACAGCCGATGAGCCCGGATGATCTGGAGCGCCCAGCGGTGGCCCGCCGCCGTGAGCCCCATGCCCTGCCCCGTCATGACCACCAGGTCCAGCTGCGCCATGCGGTTGACCAGGATCAACGTGTGCTTCGTCGATGTGCCCAGCGTGTTTGAAAGGGACTCCACGGACGCCTGCCTGCCGTCGTGCTGAAACTGGTGCAGATGGGCGAGGGCATCGTCGATAGCCTGCCTCGAATGCAGCCACCGCCTGCGCCGGAAGCGCCAGTACAGTCCGTATTGCGGCAGGAAAAGCGCGCCGACGGCAATGAGTATGATGATTCCGGTCATGATACTGCCCGCCGGTCGTTTTCCTCTTGCCCGGCCACACATTCAACCAGGACACTGCCGGCGACCTGGTGCCCCACGTGGTGTTCCTCGCCGCCCACGCGCAGAAGCACGGGCCCGTCGAAGGGCTCTTTGTTCAATACGTCCACGAGGTTGCCCGGCCGGAGACCGAGTCTCCCCAGGTAACGGAGCAAGGCCGGGTCCGTGTCTGTCACACGGCGAATGACCACGGTGCGGCCCGGTTCCATGTCGGACAGCCGGTCGTGGTCCGTGCTGGCTATGGAACCGTCCTTTGCCGGTATGGGCGATCCGTGGGGGTCCGTCGTCGGGTGTCCCAGCATGGCGTCGATTTTGTCCTCGAACTCTTCGGAGATCACGTGCTCCAGCCGTTCCGCCTCCGCGTCCACCTGGTCCCACGTAAACCCGAGCGCTTCCGCCATGTACACCTCCAGCAACCGGTGGTGACGGATGATTTCGAGGGCGATCTTCCTGCCCGCGTCGGTCAGCCTGATCGCCTGGTAGGGCCGGTGTTCGACCAGGCCGGTCTCCGACAGTCTCTTCATCATGTTGGTGACGGAGGCGGCCGAGACGCCCATCCGGTCCGCGATGGCATTGGTCGACGCGGCTTCCGCGTTTTCCTGCAGCTTGTAGATGGCCTTCAGGTAATCTTCGGTGGCTGGCGTGGGCATGGAAGACTTCCGTAAACTGATTTCGGCGGCCGCATGCCGCGCGATACGAGCCGGCACGATTTTTAGACAAGACTAAATATATAGTTATATGGTATACATGTCAATAATTAGATGTAGAAAAGCCCGAACCGGTCCGAACGGAGACGGGCAAATCCATCCGTGGTGCGCGCCGCGGGCTGAACAATACGCTTGTTTCCTGCAGAATCCTGCCCTTATATTCGAATGCCGAAGCGCTGTCAGCCAGTATGGAATGAAATGACCCTGGAGCCGTGATGACCGACCATACCGTGCTCGTGGTGGTGGACGACCTGTTTTTCTCGTCGAAAATCGGGGAGACCGTCCGGCAGTTGGGCGGCAACCCGCTCTTCGCGGCAGAAGCGAGCGAGATCCCGGATGATCCCGAGGGTGGCCCGCCGGCCGCGATCATCGTGGATCTCGATCTTTCGCGTACGGATGCCGTGGGTTTGATTTCTCATCTGAGGGACGGCGAAGCGACAAGGGATACCCCGATGATGGCTTACGGCCGGCATACGCGGCCCGAAGCCTTCGCGCGCGCCCGGGCGGCGGGTTGCGAACGGGCCGTGCCCCGGTCGGAGTTCGTAAAGAGATTGCCGGAATTCATCGAAGCCTGTCGGCGAAATGCCCGCGCCGCGCGCTGATAGCGTTAAACCGCGCCAGGATGTTGAACGTGCGCCCGGGCCGTTGAGAACGCGCCAGGACGTCTAGACACGCCAGGACGGAAACCAGGCATGACCAACAAGCAGATTGGCAAGATCCTCAGCCAGATCGGGTCGCTCCTGATCCTGCAGGGCGAGAACACCTTCAAGACCCGCGCCTACGCGAATGCCGCGCGCCGGGTGGAAACGCTGTCCGAACCCGTGGAAGACGTGGTGAAGGAAGACCGGCTGGACAAGGTCCCCGGCCTGGGCGCGTCCATGGTGCGTCACATAACCGAACTCGTCCGGGACGGGCAGTCGAGTTATCATCAGACCCTCGTTCAGACCGTGCCGGCCGGCTTACAGGAAATGCTCACCATATCGGGACTCGGCGCCAGGAAAGTCCGGACGATTCACGACCATCTGGGTATCGACACCGTGGGGGAGCTGGAATACGCCTGCCGTGAAAACCGGCTCGTCAAGCTGGACGGATTCGGCGCCAAGACCCAGGAGCGCGTGCTGAAGGGCATAGACCTGATCAAGCGGTCCCGTGGGCTCCACCTCCTGGACCGCGCACTGGACGAGGCGAAATCCCTGGTGGACGACCTGCTGCGCCACCCGGACGTATGGCGCGTGGAGATCGCGGGAGACGTCCGGCGCAGGATGGAAGTGATCCGCGAAATAGACCTCGTCGTGGGCCATCCCGACCGGGACAGGCTCCACCCCATCCTGCATCGTTTCGGGCAGGTTCACGAGGAGGACGGCCGGGACGTGACCGTCACCGGACCTGCCGGACTGCCCATTCGCGTCCATTGCGTTCCGGATGAGACCTTTGCCGTTACGCTGTATCACTGGACGGGCAGCGACGGCCACCGTACCCGCATCGCCCGGCACGCCGACGACCGGGGGATCACCATCACCGACCGGCACGTCATACGCGACCACGCCGTGATCCCCTGTCCCGACGAACCCGTTCTCTACGACATACTCGGCCTCCAGTTCGTTCCGCCGGAACTGCGGGAAGGCGGCGAGGAGGTTGCCCGGGCCGCGGGAAACCGCCTGCCGGAACTGCCGGCCAGGTCGGATATCCATGGCGTGATCCACAACCATACGTCCTACAGCGACGGGATGCACAGTCTCCATGAAATGGCCGAGGGTGCCCGATCGAGGGGATTCGGCTACATCGCGGTCTGCGATCACAGCCGGACCGCGGCATACGCCCATGGACTGAGCATCGAACGGGTAATGGAACAGCAGCGGGAAATCGATGCCCTGAACGCCAGGTACGACGATTTCCGCGTCCTCAAGGGCATCGAGTCCGACATCCTTCCCGACGGAAGCCTGGACTACCCTGACGAAGTCCTGGCCACTTTCGACCTGGTCGTGGCATCCGTACACTCCATGTTCAACATGTCCGAGGCGGACATGACCGAACGCATGGTCAGGGCGATCAGGAATCCGCATACCACCATTCTGGGCCATCCCACGGGGCGCCTGCTGCTGGCCCGGGACGGTTATCCCGTGGACGTGGCCCGCCTCATCGATGAAGCGGTGGCCCACGACGTCGCCATCGAGGTCAACGCGAATCCCCACCGTCTCGACCTGGACTGGCGGCATCTCGATTACGGCATGGCCCGGGGCGCCCGGTTCAGCATCGGCCCCGACGCCCATCACGTGGACGAACTGGACTACGTGGACTACGGGCTTGCCATGGTCCGCAAGGGCGGGGTGACGGCGGACCGTCTCCTGAACCACCTGGAAGCGGACGAACTCATCGGGCTGAAGGCGGGAAGACACCGCACGGCGGCGAGTTGAACGATCCGCGTCCGATACCGTGGCGGCTGGGAGAACCCTAAGCATGCCGAGCAGGAAAGCGCAGCGGGAGCGGATGGGGGAGGTGCTGGAACGCCTGAAGAAGACCTACCCCGACGTGGGGCCGGCGCTCAATTTCACCTCGCCTTTTGAACTGCTGATCGCCACGATCCTCTCGGCGCAGTGCACGGACCACCGCGTTAACATCGTCACGGAATCCCTCTTCGAAAAGTATCCGACCCCCCGACACTACCTGGAAGCGCCCGCCGAAGCGCTAGAAGCGGATATCTTCACCACCGGATTCTACCGCAGCAAGACGGCCAATATCCGCAAATGCTGCCAGGCGTTGATCGACCTCCACGGCGGCGAAGTGCCCGCGGGCATGGAGGATCTCACCAGCCTGGCCGGCGTGGGCCGGAAAACGGCCAACGTGGTGCGCGGGAACGCTTTCGGCATTCCGGGCATCGCCGTGGACACCCATGTAAAAAGACTGTCCGCTCTCCTCGGACTCACGAAGCAGTCCGATCCCGACCGGATCGAATCCGATCTGGCGAAGATCGTGCCGGAGTCGGATTGGACGGGCCTGGGGCATCTCTTTGCGAACCACGGGAGGAAGACGTGCGTCGCCCGGCGGCCGAAGTGCGACGAATGCGTGCTGAGCGACCTATGTCCATCGGCGAAGTAGGCGCCGCCGGCGATCAGGAAGTAGGCGCCGCCAGCGATCAGGAAGTAGGCGCCGCCGGCGATCAGGGAGTAGGCGCCGCCGCCGTTTCGGGGATTGTTTTGTGTTTTCAACAGGTCCCGCTCCGGATATATTTACGATACCCTATGGAGATTCGGCGGGCTCACGCCATGGAGATTCGGCGGGTCGGTGCCAGGGAGATTCGGCTGGCTTGGAGATTCAGCCGGCATGGCGTTTCTTCCAGCCCGCGGTATGGAACTCCAGCCGGCATGCGGCGGCCTTGATGTCCGCGCGGCTAAATACGAGGCCGAAGCGGAAGCTGACGGGGAGTGAACATGCGACAGACGATACTGGTCGTCGACGACGAGCCGGATATCGTGGAAATCATCCAGTACAACCTTGAGAAGTCGGGTTTCGATGTCATCGTGGCGACGGACGGCCCCGCCGCCCTCGAGAAGGCCCGCGACGATACGCCCGACCTCATCGTGCTCGACCTGATGCTGCCCGGCCTCGAAGGCACCGAGGTCTGCCGCATTCTGAAGCAGGACGAACGCACGAGGTCCATTCCCATCCTGATGCTGACCGCGAAAAGCGAGGAAATCGACCGGATCATCGGTCTCGAACTGGGGGCCGACGACTACGTGGTCAAACCCTTCAGTCCCCGGGAGATCGCCCTCCGCATCCGCAACATACTGCGCCGGCGTACCGTACCGGAAACCCCGGGTCCGGTCCGGGTCGGACCCCTGGTCATCGACGTTGAAGGTCACCACGTGTCCGTTGCGGGCCGTGCCGTATCCCTGACGGCCACCGAATTCAAACTGCTGGTCATTCTCTATCAGCGCCGCGGCCGGGTACAGACGCGGGAAGAACTGCTCGACGTGGTGTGGGGCTACGACTACATGGGGTACGGCCGTACCGTGGACGCCCACGTAAAGCGCCTGCGAGAGAAGCTCGGCGAGGCCAGCGGCATGGTGGAAACGGTGCGCGGTGTAGGTTACCGCTTCGCCAGGTAGGCCATGTCATGCGGTTTTCGCTCCAAACCAAGATCCTGGTCGGCTACGTCGCCTTCACCCTCGTGGTGACCGGCGCGGTCTATGTCTACCTGAACACGTCCCTGCGCGGGGATGTCAGCAGCCACACCCGCCAGCAGCTCCTCCACGACGCGCGCCTGATCCAGTCCTACCTCGAAAACACGCCGCTTCCTTCGCTCTCTCCCGGGACGGTCGATCCGATCGCGGACCGCCTGGCGGAGCAGTGCGGCGCCCGGGTGACCGTGGTTGCGGAAGACGGCGTAGTGGCCGGCGATTCATCCATCCCCCTTTCCGCCGTTCCTTTCATGGAAAACCACGGCGACCGGCCCGAAATCATCGAGGCCGCCGCGTCGGGTGTCGGTAACAGCATCCGCTACAGCAATACCCTGGAAACCGACATGGCTTACGTGGCGGTACCCTTCCAGACCGAAGGAGTTCGGGGCGTCGTGCGCGTCGCGCTGCCGCTTCAGCAGTTCCAGTGGATCGAGTCTCACATATGGAAGATCGTGCTTGCCGCCCTTTGCATCGGTCTTTTGCTGAGCGTCGTGCTGAGCTGGGCCACGGAAAGGCTGGTATCCCGCCCCATCGAACGCATGACGGAGGTCGCCCTCCGGCAGGCCGCCGGCGATCTCGAGGTCACGGCTTCCGCGCCGGCCCACGCCGAGTTGGCCTCTCTCGCCGCCGCCCTGAACGAGATGGCCGAACAGTCGAAAGCGAGGGTTTCGCAGATCCGGGAAGAAAACGCTCAGCTTGAAGCCGTGCTCTCGGGCATGGCGGAAGGCGTCATGGTAACCTCCGCGGACGGCCGGATCCTGATGGTCAACCCGGCTTTCAAGCGCATGATGGAGGTGGACGCCTGGTGTCTGAACAAGCGGCCGATCGAGGTGGTGCGCAACCATGACCTGCAAAGCGCGGTGGACGCCGCGATCGACTCTGCGCCGTCCCTGAACGAGGACGCCGTGTTCGACCTGGCGCTGGAGTGGAGCCAGCGCATCTTCCAGGTGCATCTCACGCCCGTACGCATCGGTAAGCAGCTTCACGGCGTGGTCGCCGTGTTCCACGACATGACCGAACTGCGGCACCTCGAGCAGGTTCGGAAGGACTTCGTGGCCAACGTCTCCCACGAGCTCAGGACCCCCCTGACCTCCATCAAGGGCTATGTCGAGACCCTGCTGGACGGCGCGATGGACGATACGACCGCGTTGCGCCGGTTCGTCAACTCCATATTGCACCATACCGACCGGTTACAGGCGCTGGTCGAGGATCTCCTCCAACTCTCCCGGATCGAATCCGGACAGTACGAGGTCGAAATCGCGGCCTGCCGCCTCGACCGGGTGTCCGAACGGGTCGCGGAGGGATTCGCGGAGCAGATCGCCCGCAAGCATCTGAAGTTTGCCCTCAGGTTCGAGACGGAAAGGCCGGCGCGCGGCAACGCTGCACTGATGGAGCGGGCGCTCACCAACCTGGTCGACAACGCCGTCAAGTATACCGAGGACGGCGGATCGATCACCGTAAGCATCGCGGAACGGGGCGACGAAATCGTCCTGTCCGTAGCCGATACGGGTCCCGGCATTCCGTCTGACGCCCTGCCGCGGATCTTCGAACGATTCTTCCGGGTGGACCGCGCGCGATCGAGGGCGCTGGGGGGAACCGGCCTCGGCCTCGCGATCGTCCGCCACACCATGGAATTGCTGAAGGGACGGGCCTGGGTCGAGAGCCGGGTCGGCGAAGGCGCAAGCTTCTTCCTTTCGCTCCCCGCCTGGTCGGAAGACGAGGCGGCCGGTGAATCGGAGGGCCTTGCGCAATCGGACCGCGAGGCAGTCACGGGAACTTCGACGGGTGGAACCGCCTGAATAGCGTGCTCTTTTCCGATTCCGCTTAGACACGCGACCGGGCCGAATGTGCATCAAGTTATATTGTCGGAAAACAACCGGTTTTCTGGTGTTTTTAAGGTAATTAATACAATTACCCTTGACAGTCCTTTCCTTCCGTTATTTATTGGTTACATAACCCAAAAACGCAATAGAACCATCGGGGAAACAGGCCCGATTCCGCAGGACTCCGACCAGGCTTCTGAAGGCAGTCGATGACGTGCGGACGCGCACGTCCGACTGAATCGTTGCGAAGGAAGTTAGCGACAGGTGGGGTTTACTGTGTGCACGCGATGCAGGTTCGTCCCGCCGTCGTTTCCCGTCACAGGTGCGCGCGGACTTGCGCGGCCTGATGACAAAATCTCTCTCCTCTAGGAGGTAGGCATGCTGAACCGAGTATTGGTTATAGTGATCGCCCTTTTGGCGATTATTCAGGGCTTGGCGGGTGGCATGATGGACGATGGCGGAGTCATGATGCTCCTGATTGTCGTTCTGGGCATCATCTACGGTTTCACGGGAGTCGACGCTGAGGACGCTACCGATTATCTCGTCGTGACCATTGCCGTGGGTGCCGCGGCGGGAGCGGACGCGTTGAGCGCCATACCGGCCATCGGCGCTTCCCTGGACGCTATGCTCGATCCGGCCAGTTCAGCCCTGTATGCCAGTGTGGCTTCCATTCTGGTCATTCGTACGGTAAACCGGATCAAAGGCTGACGAACGCCGTACGGTGGACCGGCGGTTACGATCCCGCCGCGTCACCGACCGGAATACCATGATTTGAGACGACCAAACGATTCAGGAGGTTAGATACATGGCAACACGGATAGTCATTATCATTTCAGTCATTCTGGCGATAATCGAAGGGTTGTTCCCCGGTGCCCTGATTTCCTCGGCACTGACCATGATGGCGATGGCGGTCCTCGGCCTGCTCTACGCGCACATGGCGGTTGACGCCGAAGACGCGACGGGCTACCTGGCGGTGACCATCGCCGTCGGCGCGGCCGCGGGCATGGACGTGCTGAGCAATATCCCGGCCATCGGCGCCGCCTTGGATGCGATCCTGGATCCGGTGAGTACGCTCCTCTACGCCGGTGTCGCGACCATACTCATCAAGAGAGTGGCTGCCCGCATCGGTGGATAATACGGATACAGGCGGATCGGGGAAGTTGCGATCTCCCTGGTCCGCCTGTTTCGATCCCTTCCGGTTTTACGGCCCGCATGGCCGGTACGGTGCCGTCCTTCGCCAATGCCCCGAGACCTTCAGGAACCACGGCGGGCGGTGCGTTTCATGTCCGCGTTTACCCTCGCCGTCTCGCAGGCCACTTCATACAATTCCTTCTGAGACTGTAACCGCTTCCCTGCTTTCCTTACGTACCGGTACGTTCCGTCCGACTGCAATTCCCGCGCCTTCACATTGTCCTTCAACTGAATCTTGAGATAGGCCCACAGTTCCGCCTGGAGCGCCCGGTCGATGACCGGGAAGGATATCTCGACCCGCCGGTTGAGGTTCCGGTCCATCCAGTCAGCGCTGGAAAGCAGGTATTCCGGGTCCCCGTCGTTGTAGAAATAGAAGAGCCGTACGTGCTCGAGAAACCGGTCGACGATGCTGATGACGCTGATGTTCTCGCTCAGGCCCGGAACGCCCGGTCTCAGGCAGCATATGCCCCGTATGATCAGCTGAATCTGCACGCCGGCCTGGGACGCCTGGTACAGTGCCACGATCATGTCCGGATCGACGAGGGAATTGATCTTGGCGATGACGAGGGCCGGTTGCCCGTCGCGGGCCCGTTCGCTCTCCCTGCGCAGCCGTTTCACCATGTCCTCCCGCATCGACGTGGGGGAGAGGATGAGATGGTGGAAGTGCGTGGGCAGCGCGTAACCGGTAAGCAGGTTGAACAGCTGCGTCACGTCCTCCCCGAATTCCTCCCTGGAAGTGAACAGGCCGAAATCGGCATAGATGCGGGCCGTCTTGTCGTTGTAATTCCCCGTGCCCAGGTGACAGTAGCGGTGGATGCCATCCCCTTCGCGCCGCACGACCAGGCAGGCCTTGCAGTGTACCTTGATCGCCGGTATGCCGTAGATCACGTGGGCGCCCGCCTCCTCCAGCTGCCTCGCCCACTGAATGTTCGCCGCCTCGTCGAACCTGGCCTTCAGTTCCAGCAGCACCGACACTTCCTTGCCGTTTTCCGCCGCCCGCGTCAGCGCCTGGGTGATGGGCGAATTGGCGCTGACCCGGTACAGGGTCATCTTGATGGCGAGTACTTGCGGGTCCACCGCCGCCTCCGAGACGAAACGGACCACCGCGTTGAATTGATGGAAGGGATGGTGCAGCAGGATGTCTTCCTTCTTTATCGCGTCCCAGATGGACGGGGCCCCTTCGAAGGAGGTCACCGGCTGGGGCGGGAACGGCACGTCCAGCAGATCCGGACGGTCTATGGCGTCGTAGAACTCGATCAGGTCGGAAAACGCGGTGAAGCCCTCCGTGGGGTAGAGGTCCTCCGGCTCCAGTTCCAGCTCATCCACCAGGACGTCGAGGATCCGGGAGGATAACTCCGGATCGTACTGCAACCGGACCGCGGCTCCGTTGCGCCGGTTCCTGATCCCTTCCTCGATAACGGTCAGCAGGTCTTCCGCCCCTTCCTCCTCGTAATCCACGTCCGCGTCCCGCGTCACGCGGATGGACGCGCAGTTCAGCACCTCGTAGCCGTTGTAAAACTGGTCGAGGTTCATGACGATGACGTCTTCCAGCATGAAGAACGCCTGCCGTCCGTTTTCCGACGGGAGTTCGAGGAACCGCGGCATGACCGAGGTGGGCAGGTGGATGACCGAGAGGTTGGTCTGGGGGAAAACGGACCGCTGTATTTTCCGGATTTCGGCCACGAGACAGAGCGTGCCGTTGGCCAGGTAGGGGAATGGATGTCCCGGGTCCACCGCCAGCGGGGTCACCACGGGCAGGATGGTCTTGCGGAAGTACTCGTCGAGATAGTCCTTCTGCGCGGGACTGAGCTGCTCGGGCTTGAGTATGTCGATGCCCTGCTCGGTGAGCTGGGGAAAGATCTCGTTGATGAACAGGCCGTGCTGCTTGTTGACCAGTTCGTGTATCCTGGCCGAAAGCGCCGTCATCACCTCCCTGGGACTCATTCCGTCCGCAGTCCGCGTGGACTGGATCTGCGCGTCGATCTGGCGTTTGACGCCGGCGACGCGGATCATGAAGAACTCGTCCAGGTTGGTGCTGAAAATGGCGAGGAACTTCACCCGCTCCAGCAGGGGGACCGTCGGATCGAGGGCTTCCTCCAGCACGCGCGCATTGAACTCCATCCAGCTCACTTCGCGGTTGAAGAAGTGCTCCGGACGCCAGTAGTTCGTTACCAGCGGCGCCACGGGAGGCCGGGGCTTGCGGGTAAACCGGCGGCCGGCTCTCTTCGAAGCGATGGTTCGAACCGTGGCGGCCCTGGCGTTGTTTCCGTTTGCGGCAGGCATGACCAAGTCACCGGAATGATAGGCGGCCTTGCGCCATGTAACAGACTGACGCGCGCAACACCGCACCACGATAGCGGATTCAGTTGTTTACGGACTGGACCGGATCGACAGGACACGCGCCCCGGTCCGAGTAACAATAAAGCGGAACACAAGGCGGCTTTGTCAAGCCGTCTTTACCCTGCCGGTCGTACTGAACAGGAAAAATGAACATCAATCATATTGTCATGCCGCCGTCATGGTATTGTCATCGGGCATGCTTATCATAAGACCCCCCACGGGACATGCCGTTAAAAAGTAACGTCGTTGTCATGGCCTTGTGTGCTGTTCGTAACAGAATCGTCAAACAACCTTTTTATAATGCTCGTGTTCATCATGTCGATCATTCCGGACTTTCGCATAAAACACGCCTGCAGCCGGGTGCATAAGCCGTAAACGGAGGGAGATGCTGCATGAGGAAGTTTGACCTGTTTTGCAACAACCGGATCTCGAAGATTGAGCCGGGCCGGATGTTCAGATCGATGCTCGTCGCGATGATCGCGGCCGCGGTTCTGGCGGGTACGGCCCCGGAGGCCGGCGCGCAGCAGGCGGCGGGACGCATATCGGGAACGGTCGTCGACGCGGAGACAGGCGATCCTCTCATCGGAGCCACGGTGATGGTGGTGGGACTCGAGCTTGGCGCGATGGCCGATCTCGAAGGCACCTACCTCATCCGTAACGTCCCCGCCGGCCGGCACACGGTCCTGGTATCCATGATCGGGTACGCGCAGAAGCGGATCACCGAGGTCCAGGTCGACCCCGGCCAGGTGAGCAGAATAGATATCACGGTCGAACGGGAACTTCTCGTGGCGGACGTGGTGGAAGTGACGGCCCGGGCCCTGGAAAACACGGAAGCGGCGCTGTTGAAGCGCCGCCAGAACGCGCTCTCCATCAGTGACGCCATCAGCGCCGAGGACATCTCCAGGGGCGGCCAGGGCGACGTGGCGTCCGCCATGACCCGGGTCACCGGCGCATCGGTGGTCGACGGCAAGTACGTCTACATCCGTGGATTGGGCGAACGGTACACCACCGCGCAGCTCAACGGCACCTCCCTGCCGAGCGCCGATCCCAACAGCAAGTCGGTCCAGATGGACATCTTCGCGACGAACCTCCTGGACAACATCACCACGGAAAAGACCTTCACGCCGGACAAGCCCGGCAACTTCACCGGCGGCAGCGTCAACGTGAAGACCAAGTCGCTTCCCGAATCCTTCACCATGTCCTTCTCCACGTCCACGAAATACAACTCCCGGTCTTCCTTCAAGGACATGCTGAGCTACGACGGCGGTGAATACGATTTCCTGGGCTTCGACGACGGCACCCGGGATATCCCTCTGCCCCTGCGGGATCCCGATGTGGAGATTCCGAGCATTACGAGCGCGCTCCGGGACCCGGAAGCCGCGCAGATGCTGGATCTGTACTCCAAGTCTTTTGCCGACAAGACGATGACGCCGACCACCATAGAAGGCGGATTCGGCCAGAGCTACTCCTTTTCGGCAGGCAACCAGACGACGATTCTGGACCGCCCGTTCGGGATGTTGGGCAGCGTGAGTTACAGCCGGAACATTTCGGCGTACGACAACGGCGCCTCCGGGATCTGGAAGCGCGTGTCCCGGGAATCCGAAGGGCTGAACAGGGAGCGATTCGCGACGGACTCGAGCGGGTCCGAAGAAGTGCTCTGGGGCAGCCTGGTGAATGCCACATACCAGCCAAGCATCACGCACGAAATCGGCGCCAACTTGCTCTACAACCGCAGTGGCGAGAAGGCGTCCAGGTTTCAGACGGGGGTCTGGCCCTCCTCCCTGCCCGGCGACAACGTGCGGTACGAGACCCGCGTGCTGTCCTTCATCGAGCGCGAGATGCGGTCCCTGCAGTTCCGCGGCAAACACGTCCTTCCGTCCGTATCCAACATGGAAATCGAATGGGCCGGCGCTTTCATCAGGTCCACGCAGGACGAGCCGGACCTTCGTTACTTCACCAACGAATACCAGATGGTCGACGCGGAAGGCCATGGCGCTCCTGAAATCGACAGTTATACGATCGCCCTGTCCAATTACGCGGCGCCCACCCGTTACTTCAGAAACCTGGAAGAATCCAACCGGGACTTCAAGCTGGATGTGACGTTGCCCTTTACGACCTGGTCCGGACTGGCGGCCAGCCTGAAATTCGGCGGCGCCTACCTGGACAAGGACCACACTTTCAGGGAGCGGCGTTTCTCCTTCCGGCAGGACAACCTGCAGTACCGGAACGACCCGGCGGTCTTCTTCTCGTCGGCACGCACCGGGATCCTGCCTGAGCAGTTCCAGGATACACCCGGGTTCACCCGGTTCGGGAATTTCGTATCGGAGGACTCGGATCTGAAGAACAACTACGACGGCGACCAGGAAATCCGGGCCGGTTACCTGATGGTGGATCTGCCGCTCTCCAGGCGGTTCAAAGTCACGGGCGGCGCCCGGTACGAGTCCACCCTGCTGGACGTGGCCAGTCACGACGCGTCACTGACGCCTGGAAAACTGGACGAAAAGGACTGGTTGCCCTCGATCAATACGGTGTACCAGGTCGTGGAAAACATGAATGTCCGCGGCGCGTACAGCCGGACCCTGGCGCGACCTTCCTTTCGTGAACTCGCGCCATTCGCCTCGTTTCTCTTCGTCGGCGACTACATTTTCGTCGGGAACAGCGAACTGAAACGCACGTTGATCGACAACTACGATTTCCGCTGGGAGTGGTTCAACCGTCCCGGCGAGATCTACGCGCTCAGTTGTTTTTATAAGAAATTCGAGAACCCCATAGAACGCGTAATCGTGACGACGAACGGCGAAATCCAGTTTCAGAACGTCGACAGGGCGTTCGTTACCGGATTGGAACTGGAGTATCGGAAAAGGCTGGACCAGGTCCATCCGGCCCTGAGCAACTTCCAGCTCGGCGGCAACCTGTCCCTGGTAAAGTCCCAGGTGGATATCGCGCCGTCGGAACTCGTCATCATCCGGGCGCTCGATCCCGATGCGGCGGATACCCGCAAATTGCAGGGCCAGTCTCCTTACGTAGTCAACATCGACGCCATGTACGACAACACGGATACCGGTACCCTGGTGAGCGTCCATTACAATGTCTTCGGCGAACGGCTCTCCGAAGTGAGTACGGGCGGCACGCCCAACGCCTTCGAGCAGCCCGCGGGCATGCTCGATATCACGGGATCGCAGCGTCTGTGGGATCGTGTAACGCTGAAATTCTCCGCCAAGAACCTCCTCGATCCGGACATCAAGAAGGTGCATCCGTTCAACAACGAGGAGTTCATCCGCAGTCTTTACAAGAGAGGGCGGACGTTCTCCATTGGTTTCTCGTACGGGATTTAACCACGGCCATCCGGTCGACCTGCGAGGACGCTTCATGCTTTCTTCATCACCATACGACCGCAAGCCCTGTAAGGAGGGGGTATGTTTCGGTGGGTACCCATCGCCCTGGTTTCCGTTCCATTCGTTTTTCCGGTCCTCGCTGAAGCACAACCGGCCTCCGATCGAGTAGTAACCATCACCGACGGGGATATCGTCGGTAACGTATCCTTCACCTCAGACAACACCTACCTGCTGTCCGGTCTGGTCTTCGTCGAAGACGGCGAGACGCTGACGATCGAAGCGGGTACCGTCATCAAGGCCCGTCCCACGACTGCCGAGGGCGAGGATGCGGCCCTGATCGTGGCCCGCGGCGGGAAGATCTTTGCCCAGGGCACGGCCAGGGATCCCATCATCTTCACGGCCGAGGCCGACGACGTGGGCGATCCCAACGATATCCTGCTGTCGTCTCCCACCGCTTCGCGCGGTCTCTGGGGCGGGGTGATCATCCTGGGCCGGGCATCCATCAACACGGCCACGGGCGAGAACAACATCGAGGGTATCGATGCCAGTACCGAGCCGCGGGGTACCTACGGCGGCGGCAGGAACCCGAACGACGACGACAACTCGGGCGTGTTCCGGTACGTATCGATTCGTCACGGCGGGGCCGATATCGGGGCCAACAACGAAATCAACGGACTGACCATGGGCGGCGTGGGCCGCGGCACGACCATCGAGCACGTGGAGGTGTTCTACAACCAGGACGACGGCTTCGAGTGGTTCGGCGGCACGGTCAATACGCGCTACCTGATCTCCGCTTTCGCGGGCGACGACAGCTTCGACTACGACGAGGGTTTCCGGGGCGAGCACCAGTTCTGGTTCTCGATCCAGGATCCGTCCCTGGGCGATCATGCCGGCGAGCACGACGGCGGCACGGACCCCGAGGATGGCAGACCGTACGCCAGCCCCACGATCATGAACGCCACCTACATAGGCCGCGGCGCGCAGTCTGCGGGCGACAAGGCGAACAACGGCATCATCTTCCGGGACAACGCCGGCGGGATGTATTTCAACAGCATCTTCACCGAGTTCCAGGGACACATGCTGTCCATCGAGGACCTGGACCCGACCCGAGGGGCGCAGGACAGCAAAGCGCGTCTGGACGCCGGCGACCTGGCATTCCGGTACAACATCCTGGGCGCCTTCGGCGCGGGCGGCACGGCCGATGACCTGGGTGGCGACGCCCACACGGCGATATTGCTTGCCGACGCGTCGAACATGATCCGGATCACGGACCCGATGCTGCAGGGCATCAGCTGGAACCGGAACCTGGGCCTCGATCCGCGTCCAGGCAACGAAAGTCCGGCCTGGGACGCGGGCAGGCTCATGGAAGAGCCCCGGAGCAGCGGCTTTTTTACGGACGTCGATTACGCGGGTGCTTTCGGTACGGAAAACTGGGCGGCGAACTGGTCGGCGCTCGCGGATCTGGGCTATTTCAGCAATGCGCCGCCACCCGTGCCGCCGGAGCCCGTGGAACCGGAAGAAAATCTGCCCGCCGCGTTCAGCCTGGCGCAGAACAGTCCGAATCCCTTCGGCATGACCACGAATATCAGGTACGCGGTATCGTCTACGAGCCACATACTGATCGAAGTGTACAATCTTCTGGGTCAGCGGGTGGCAACCCTCGTGAACGATATCAGGCTTCCGGGGCATTACACGGAGACCTGGGACGCGCAGGACCTTTCAAGCGGCGTATACTTCTACCGGTTCGAGGCCACGGCGGATGGACGGACCGCCCACGTCTTCAAAAGGAAGATGACGCTTCTGAAGTGATCCCAAGGCTCGCGCAGCAGCCCGCAGCCGGCATACGTCGCCAATGCGGACCGTTCAAAGAGACGACAAGGGCCTCTCAGATGTATTTCTGCGGGGCTCTGTGTTATGCATGGCCCTCCACCGGGGTTGACGCGGTACGGGCCTACCTCTATTTTCACACGTTACCCTTGCCAAATAAAACCCCGTCCAGGACGCCCGGATGACCGATCGCACCCGAGGACGCCGGATTGACCGGCGCCGTCTGCTGGACTTACTGGTTGGCCGGCTCGCCGCCCTTGGCGGGATGGTGTTGATCCTGACCATCCTGTCGGTCTTCGCCGTGATACTGTGGGTGATTTACCCCTTGTTCTCGTCACCCGGGGAATTCCGCTGGGGGATCTCCGGCCCCGATGAAATCGAACCAGGATACGGCATCCTGCCGCTGATCTTCGGGACCTTGAAAGGCGCTGTGTACACTCTGCTTTTCGCGGTGCCCGTTTCGGTGCTCGCCGCGCTCTATGCGTCGCAGTTCCTGCCGCGGGCGCTGAAGGAAAGACTGAAACCTCTGGTGGAAATCATGGCCGCCGTACCGAGTGTCGTGCTCGGATTTATCGGCGGCGTCTGGCTCGCGCCGTTCCTGGCGTCCCACGTCTTCGCCCTGTTCCTGGCGCCGGTATTCGTTTCAGGCGCCGTGGTGGCCGCTTTTCTGCTCAGGTACCATGCGCCGGTCCGGTTCAGGGCGTTTAGTCATCCGGGCCGGGAGATCTGGCTGCTTCTGGTTGCCGTACTGGCCGGGGGATGGCTGGCCCTGGAATGCGGGGCGTTGCTGGAGGCCGCCTATCTAAAGGCCGGCTACGAAACCTGGTTCGAAGAAACCCTGGGACTGACCTACGCGCAGCGGAATGCGATCGTCGTAGGCATGGTCATGGGCCTGGCCGTGACCCCGATCATTTTCACCCTGTCCGAGGAAGCGCTTTCCGCCGTGCCCCGTGCATATCTGGAAGGATCCATGGCACTGGGGGGCACGCGCTGGCAGACCGCCGTACGCATCGTCCTCCCCGCCGCCGGAGCGGGCATTCTGGCTGCCGTCCTGCTGGGATTCAGCAGGGCGATCGGGGAGACCCTGATTGTGCTGTTTGTTTCCGGCAATGTCCCGGTGATGGACTGGTCCGCCTTCTCCGGATTCAGGGCCCTGTCCGCCAGCGTGGCCCTCGACCTGCCGGACGCCGCGCGGGACGGCAGTCTCTACCGGGTCCTGTTTTTCGCCGCCTTTCTCCTCCTCGTTTCGACTTTTGCGATAAACACCGTGGCGGAGTTGGTTCGACGAAGGTTGAGACGGCGGTATGCCTGAGTGCCGGATGTTCCGTCCGCACGCAAGGAGATTCGATGGGTTCGAAGTGGTCAAAGGATGACGCCCTGACCTGGTTGTCCGGCGGGGCCCTGGTCCTCGGCTTCCTGATGGTGGCGGGACTGATCCTGGTGATCGTCGTGCATGGGCTGGGCCTGTTCTGGCCCCAGGAACTGACGCGGTATGTTCTGCGCGACGGCAGGGCTGTCCTGGGCCATGAGACGTCTCGTGCAAGCGTCCGCACCGCCGACTCCGCGGGTGAGCGTTCCGTGGCGTATCGACTGCGGGTGCGAACCGGGGACCGGGAACGTTATCCTGACGGATACGTCTGGCTGGAGGAAGACCGGGTCGCAGGGCGGGATGCCCCTCGCGAAGCCGTAGTGGTGGAGCAGGTTCGGGGAGGGGACCTGTTCGGTTTCCTGGATTCCTTCGTGGACGATGGCACGGTTGTCGCAGAGGGATACGAGGCTGTTTGGGCGCACTACCAGGAGCGGTATCCGGAACTGGAACGGCTGCGTCGTCAGAGGGCGCTGTCCATCGTGCTGTCTTCGGCGGATGGCCGGCAGCACGCCATTTCCCTGGCAAACGTCCAGCGTATCTACACGCCCAATACGATGACCGCGTGGACCAGGATCCGCCACTATATGGCCGGCGCCTGGTCCTACCTGTGGACGCCTCCGAGGGACGAAAACCGGCTTGGCGGGGTCTACCCGGCGATGTTCGGCACGGCGGCGATGGTCATCCTCATGTCGATCGTCGTCATGCCCTTCGGCGTGCTTGCGGCCTTCTACCTGAGAGAGTACGGGAGGCCGGGACCGTTCCTGAACGTGGTGCGTATCGCCGTTAACAGCCTGGCCGGGGTTCCCTCCATCGTATTCGGGGTTTTCGGACTCGGTTTCTTCGTGTATTTTCTGGGAGGGACCCTGGACCGTCTGTTCTTCCCGGGGGATCTCCCGGAACCGACTTTCGGCCGGGGCGGCATCCTCTGGTGCTCGCTGACCCTGGCCCTGCTCACCCTGCCCGTGGTTATCGTGGCTGTGGAGGAAGGCCTGGCCGGCGTGCCCCAGGAGCTCCGTGAAGCGTCTCACGCCCTGGGTGCGACGCGGTTCGAGACACTCTGGCGTGTCGTCGTGCCCGTGGTGCTGCCGTCCATTCTAACGGGCCTGATCCTGTCCGTGGCGCGGGCGGCCGGTACCGTGGCGCCGTTGATGATCACCGGGGTCGTCGCCTTTTCCGCCGAGTTGCCCGTGGACGGCGCCTGGCCTTTCGTGCACCTGGAACGCGAGTTCATGCACCTGGGTTTTCATATCTTCGACACGGGTTTCAGGCCGGACGGAGGAGAAGCGTCTCTACCCATGGCGTACACTTCCACCCTGTTGCTGCTGGCCATCGTGGTCGCGCTGAACGCGGCGGCAATAGGGCTCAGAAGCCGCCTGAGGAGACGCTATTCGCTGACCGCGGCATAGGCATTCCCGGTCCTGCGTACAAGAGGTTTGGCAAATGACGACGGAAAACGCGCCCATCACGCCGAAGATCCTGCGTGAAGAAACGATCATCGATGTCGAAAACGTTTCCTTCTGGTACGGGGACCGGGCTGCGCTGAAGGACGTGACCATGGCGATCGACCGTCACGTCATCACGGCCTTTATCGGGCCTTCAGGCTGCGGCAAGACGACCTTGCTCAGGCTGATCAACCGCATGAACGACCTCGTTCCCCAGACCCGCATGACGGGTACGATTCGGATCAACGGGGCGGACATCTACGACCCGGGCACCGACGTCACGCGGCTGCGCCGGCGCGTGGGCATGGTCTTCCAGCAGCCGAATTCCTTCCCCAAGTCGATCTACGAGAACGTGGCCTACGGTCCCCGGCTCCATGGCGTGAAGTCCGGAGGTTTTCTCGACGAGATCGTGGAACGGTGTCTTCGCAGGGCCTTTCTGTGGGAAGAGGTCCAGGAACAGCTCGAGGAGAGCGCCCTCGGGCTTTCACTCGGACAGCAGCAGCGGCTGTGTATTGCGCGGGCGATCGCGGTCGAACCGGAAGTCCTGCTCATGGACGAGCCGTGCTCGTCGCTGGACCCCGTCGCCACGTCCAGGATCGAGGAATTAATGCTTGATCTGAAGAACGATTATACCATTGTTATCGTGACGCATAACATGCAGCAGGCCGCCCGGGTGTCGGACCGCACCGGATTCCTGCTCATGGGCGAACTGGTGGAGGCGGGCGTGACCGACGTGCTGTTCACCACGGCCCGGGACCGGCGCACGGAGGACTACATCACGGGCCGGGCCGGATAACGCCGCGGGATGGCCCGGATAACGCCTCAGACCGTGCCGGAATAGCGATGTGGACCGTGCGGATAGCGTTGTGGCCCGGGCCGGATAGTGTCGCGGCCCGACTTACCGTGAAAGCGATCATGGAAACCCACCTACAACAGCAGCTGGAAAGTCTGAAATCCGCCCTGCTGAGCATGGCCGCGCTCGTGGAGGAACAGATCGCCCGGGCGATCACGGCGCACGTGGAGCGCGACATCGAGCTGTGCGAGTTGGTCATCGGCGGAGATCAGCCCATAGACGCCATGGAACTGGAAATCGACGACCAGTGTATCCGTCTGCTGGCCCTTCAGCACCCTATTGCGCGGGACCTTCGCTTCGTTGCATCCAGCATGAAGATCACCATCGACCTGGAGCGAATGGGCGACATCGCGGTCAACATCGCCAAGAAGACGAAACAGCTCGCCGGCATGCCGCATCTGAAACCGCTCATCGACCTGCCCCGCATGGCCGATCTGTCCCAGTCCATGGTCAAGGACAGCCTCAATGCCTTCGTTCGCGGAGACGAACAGCTGGCCATGGAAGTCTGTGCCAGGGACGAAGAGGTCAACCAACTGCAGGACCAGATCTACCGCGAACTGCTGACCTGCATGATGGAAGATTCCGGGTCGGTGCCCCAGGCGATGCAGTTGATCTTCATATCCCGCCACATCGAAAGGCTCGCCGATCACGCCACGAACATCGCCGAAGGCGTGGTGTATTTCTCAGAAGGCCGCGTGATCAAGCATCATGCGGCCGACGATCCGAATCAGCCACCCACTCGTCCAGAATCCGGTGGGCCTGTGTGACGGTGTCCACCTGCACGAGGCTGGTTCTCAGGTGGGATGCGTTGGGGAAGCCCTTGAAGTAGGCGGCGAAGAACTTGCGCATTTCCATCACGCCGATTTTCTCCCCCTTGTACTCCACCATCATGCCCAGGTGGTCCCGGGCGAGCCTGACCCGGTCGGAGAACGTGGGCGTCACGTCGCCGGAGAAGATGTAGGGATTGTCCCGGGCAGCCCGGGCGATCATCACGCCGGCGCACCCGGTCTCCCTGACCATGCGCACCGCGTCCTGGAAGGTGAACACGTCCCCGTTGCCGAAGATCGGCACGGGGGAGACCTCCACGGCCCGGCCGATCCAGGACCAGTCCGCGGTCCCGTTGAACTTCTGCGCCACGGTGCGGGCGTGCACCGCCACGGCGTGGGCGCCGGAATCCGCGGCGCGTTTCACCACCTCCAGGATGCTGATGTTGTTCTGGTCCCAGCCCAGCCGCGTCTTGATGATGACGGGGATCGAGACGGCGTCGGCCACGCTGCGCACCGCGTTCATCATCCGGTCGATGTCCTTGAGGAAGGCGGCGCCGGAGTCGGAACGCAGGATCTTGGGCACGGAGCACCCGAAGTTGATGTCCATGATCTGCGCGCCCTTTTCTTCCAGGACCAGCGCGCCCTCCACCATGCGTCCGATGTCATTTCCGTAGATCTGGGCGGCGAGGAGCGACATGCCGGTATCGCGGTAGATGTCGGCGTCGCAGAAGTTCATCATTTGCAGCGTCTTCGGGTTCCGGTGGAGAATGGCGTTGCAGTTGATGAACTCCACGCCGACCATCTGCGCACCCATTCTGGCGCAGATCAATCGGAAGGGCCAGTTGCTGATGCCCGCCATGGGCGCCAGCGTGAGGATCGGCATGCCCGGCCTGAGCGACGTGATGCGGTGCGGCCCTATGGCGATTTCGTGGGTCATGGTCTTGTACGGTCTTCCATTCCCTTAGATATTGACATCCACACTCCCCGCGGATAGATTGTCCGGGTTGAAAATACGCCGGAAAACGGCCTGATCGCAAGGCCTTTGTCCGGCCAGATCCGCCGTCCCGCATCAGACTCGCCGTCCCGCGCTGTGCATTCAAAGGAGTCTTCCACATGCCGGTGGAATACGTACCGGATCGAAAACGGTTTTCGATCGACAAGTTTCAGAAGGTCAATCTCTTCGATACCGAGCACATGTTCTGCGACATCTACTGTTTCGAACCCGGACAGGAACAGAAGGCGCACAGCCACGCCGAAAACGACAAGATCTACTACGTTTTGGAGGGCGTCGGCGATTTCACCGTCGGCGATGAAACGATAGAAGGCATTCCCGGAACTGCCGTGCTCTGCCCTCCCGGTGTGGATCACGGCGTGCTCAACACGGGGGCCGGCCGGCTGGTGGTGCTGGTGTTCATGGCGCCCCATCCGTGATTCACCATGTATCGACATTCCGTGCGAATTCGAGCCGCCGATAAGGCTTTGCTTCTTGCCTGCCGCGAGACAGTACGAGATGTAGAAGAACCCATGACAGGGATTTATCTATTGAAAAGCACCTCACGGTTCTATGTTGTCCTCTCCATGGTGTTTCTGGCTGTGTCGTGTACCGGCTCCGTGTCCGGCCAGGAAGCCGATGAAAAGTCCGGTGCGGAATCCTTGCTCAGGTTTATTGAAATCGGGGGTGTTTTGGAGTTTACCCTATCGCACAAACAGTCGTCTGTGGGAGAAAGTTCCACGTCCACGGCGGCCGAGCAGCTGGAAATGGGCATCGGAATCGAGCCCCACCAATGGGTTGGATCGGAGTTTGGATGGATTCACGAGCATGATGAAGAGCACGATGAAGAGGCGGAGGGTCACGAAATCGGAATCTTTACAGGGACCATAATTATCGGTCCACCCGACGGAATGTGGTGGCTGAAGGGTGGCGTACAGTTCCTGCCCTTCACCATGTTCGAACTGGCCGAAATCCACGCGGCGCACGATGCCAGCATCGGTCCCTTCGAGACCGAGGCAATTGTCGAGCCGTTGTCTTTCAAGTTCGGTTCCAAACGGGAAAAGTCCCTGTTGCTGGGGGTTTCCCTGGGTCAGTTCCTGGGCAGCGTCTACGGATACTACGGTGACGACGAGCGCTCGAATGAAGCCAGGTCCGGTTTCGGCGGAGCGGTGGGTTACAAGAAGCACGTGTCCGAAGAAGACGAGATCGCCGTCAACCTGTCGTTTATCGATGATCTGGGCACGCTGGCCGGTTTTCAGGAAGAAGTATTCGCACACGAAGGCGAAGAGGACGTAGCGAACTACGACAGGTCAGCCGTCTACAGCGATAAGCGGGTGCCTGGATGGTCGGTGGCAACTGCAATACACTACAGCGGTGTCGCATTCGCCGCTGAGTACATGATCTCCCAGGATCGATTCGCTCCCGGCGTGCTGGCATTCGGTGGCCGGGGCGCCCGTCCATCGGCCTGGTCGCTCGAAGCCCACTATGGATTCGAACTGGCACGAAGGGCCGGGAAACTCACACTGGGGTATCAGGGTACATCCGAGGCGGCAGGACTCGGATTGCCGGTATCACGCTACCTCTCCGTCGTCACCGTCGACCTGTGGAACGAAACGCTTATCGGAACGATTGAATGGGTCCACGACAGGGAATACGGAACAGCCAAGGGCGAAATCGGCGAGAACACGGACAAATTCACCCTGCAGCTGGGCGTCGAATTCTGAGCGTTACGAGCGGTGCAGGTGCAGCCCCTGAGGCCCGCATCAGCGCCCGATCACGCCGTCGCCGAATGGCGTGGCCTGTATGTGACGTTCGTTCAGGGCAAGTCCAAGGCGGGAAAGACCCTCGGGGTCTCCCCAGGCCAGAACGTTTTTGCCGGCGCGGGTCTCGTCCAGCACGCGGCTGATGCACCGGTTGAAGAACGGCTTCGCCGGAAACATCACGGTAACCCGGTCCGAGTTTCCCCGGCTCCACTTGAACACCCTGTTGCCTTCGAATCCGCGGTAAATCAGGACCATATTCTACCCCTTTCCGAAAGCATCCTCCGAATTACTAAACATAAGATAAGCATAAACCGACGACATGTCAACTTTTTGTAGACTTTTTATGCTTAGCACTCGGTCAATCACCGCGTTTTTTGAGAGATTTCCGTAACTCGCAAGGGTATTCCCCCGCGAAGGGACGCTGAAACCACAGAAACGCGGACGTCGATGCTATTCAATCTTTCAGTCGGAAAAGGGCGCGAGAAACCGTAGAAAAAGTGGATATACGGCGTCACGCCGCGTAATGCGGAAATCACCCGCCTTTCGGTTTCGGCATGACCACGCCGCAAAGCTTGCAGGTACGGTTCTCCTCGCTGCTGAAAAACCGGTTCATGACGGGCGGCAACTGGCTGACGATGTCTTCCAGTTCGAAATGTTCCTCGTAGAGTTTCTCCCCGCAGCTTTCGCAGTACCACATGAACCCGTCGATTTCCCCGGTCCTCCGCTTGGTCTCCATGACCAGTCCCACGGTGTCCGCCGGTCTCTGGGGCGAGTGGGGCACGCCGGCCGGCAGCAGGAAGATCTCGCCTTCCCGGATCGGGATGTCCACCGGCTTGCCGTCGTCGATGATCTTCAGTACGATGTCGCCCTCCACCTGGTAGAAGAACTCTTCGCCCTCGTTGTAGTGGTAGTCCTTGCGGGCGTTCGGTCCGCCGACGACCATGACGATGAAATCCTCCGCCTCCGTATACACGCACTGGTTGCCGACCGGCGGTTTGAGCAAGTGCCTGTGTTCGTCGATCCAGGCCTTGAAATTGAATGGAGCCGTTACCGGCATGATCAAACCTCCTTGTTCAGATGGTGGCGATGCATTTCAGTTCGATGGCGATCGGGGTGGGCAGCCGGGAAACGCCGACCGTGGTTCGGCAGGGCTGGTTCTCCTTGAAATACTCGCGGTAGACCCGGTTGAACACGGCGAAGTCCTCTTCCATGTCGGTGAGATACACGGTGATATCCACCAGGTTCTCCCAGGCACTGCCCGCGTCTTCGAGGATGCAGCGGACGTTACGGAAGACCGAGTGGCACTGTGCCTCGATATCGTAGGATTCGATCTCGCCGTCCGGACCCAGGGTTACTCCCGGAATCGCCTGCTGGTCCCTGGCGCGGGGACCGATGCCCGAAAGGAACAGCAGATTCCCGACGCGGCGGGCATGGGGATAGGGCCCCACCGGTTCGGGGGCGCGGTCGGAGTCATAGTGCTGATGCAATGGAGGTCTCCGTGTTACGCCTGCGTCTTGCGGCCAGTCTTGCGGCCTGCCTTGCGGATTGTCTTGCGGCCTGTCTTTTGGATTCGCCGGCTATACTTTAATACACACGTTCTTGGGTTCCGTGAAGAACCGCAGGGCCTCGAATCCTCCCTCGCGGCCCACCCCCGAATGTTTCATGCCGCCAAAGGGCGTGCGGAGGTCCCGCAGCATCCAGCAGTTGATCCAGATGATGCCGGCGTGCAGGCGTTCGGCGACGCGATGAGCCCGGCCCAGGTTGCCGGTCCACAGCATGGCGGCGAGTCCGTACGACGTGCCGTTGGCCTGGGCAATCACCTCGTCCTCGGTATCGAAGGGCAGGAGCGACACGACAGGGCCGAAGATCTCTTCCTGGTTGGTCCGGCAGTCCGGCGGCAGTCCCTCGATCACCGTGGGCGCCACGAACCATCCGTCCCGGCAGCGCCCGTTTTCCCGAACCCGGTGACCTCCGCAGAGGACGCGTCCGCCTTCGTCTCTCGCCAGTTCGATGTAGGACAGGATCTTGTCCATGTGGGCCTCCGACACGACGGCGCCGAGCCGGTTGTCGGCAGCCCGGGGATCGCCGACGGTGAGTTGCCGGGTCCGTGCGACGAAATCGTCGCGAAAGGTCTCGTACAGGGGGCGTTCGATGAAGATGCGCGGACCGCACAGGCAGATCTCGCCCTGGTTGGAGAAGGAGGACTGCAGGGCGGTCTGCAGCGCGTCCTCGTAGGGGCAGTCCGCGAAGACGATGTTCGGGTTCTTCCCGCCCAGTTCGAGGGAGACCCGCTTGAAGTGGGGGGCGGCCGCGGCCGCTATCTTCCTCCCCGTTTCCGTCCCGCCGGTGAAGGATAGGACCGGGACCCGCGGATGGTCCGCCACAGCAGATCCCGCCTTGTGGCCGTAGCCGTGCACAATGTTCAGCACGCCCGCCGGCAGTCCCGCCTCCATGCAGATTCCGGACAGCAAAAACGCGGTCGTGGGGGTGAGTTCGGAGGGCTTGCCGATCACGCAGTTTCCGGCGGCCAGCGCTGGCGCAATTTTCCACGTCAGCAGGTAGAGAGGCAGGTTCCAGGGCGAAATGCAGCCGGCGATGCCGATGGGTGCGCGCAGGGTGTAGTTGATGGCGGTTTTATCCATGGCGTGGGCTTCGCTGGCGAAGTGCTCGATGGCCGTGGCGTAGAACCGGAAGTTGCTCGCGGCCCGGGGTATGTCCACCGCCTCCGCCAGGGCCACCGGCTTGCCCGTATCGTCCGATTCCGCCAGGGCCAGTTCTTCCCGCTTTTCCTCGATCAGGTCGGCGATGCGGAGCAGATGCCGGGAACGCTCCTGGGCGGACAGGGACGACCAGGCGGGAAAGGCGTCTTCCGCAGCCTTCACCGCTTCTTCCACGTCCCGGGCGTCCGAGTCCGGAATCCTGCCCAGCACGGCGGCCGTGGCGGGGTCGACATTGTCCAGGCAGCCGCCGCCGGCCGGTCCGCGCAGATCGCCGCCGATGTAATTGAGTACATGCATGTGCTATGAAACCGCCGGGAATGTGAAATTGGAGACGTCAGGCTCGAATG
This sequence comes from Gemmatimonadota bacterium, assembly GCA_026706345.1. Lineage (NCBI taxonomy): Bacteria > Pseudomonadati > Gemmatimonadota > Gemmatimonadota bacterium. The sequence continues at coordinate 116,234 of JAPOYX010000216.1, forward strand.
GCCGCGTAAGGTAACATGTAATGTAGAGCCGCCTGGATGGCCTGTCAAGCCGCCGGGCACCGCGCGTCAAGGCCTTTTCCCGCGTACCGCCATGCTTCGGTCGGTGGGCGCCGAGCCGCTCGCTGACCGTTGCGCCGCCGGCCGGACAGACTTGCTGTGATGAATGCTTCGGTCAGTGGGCGCCGAGCCGCTCCCTGACCAGGCGGTTCGCCCTGTTCCAGTCGACCTGGTCTTCCGAAGAGATGGAAGCGCAGAGCTCCCGCAGGATGCCGTCCTGGACTTCACCGCGGTGCAGCGCCTCGCTGTAGGGAAACCGGTGGAACGACACCATGGAGTACCGCGGGATGAACAGGTCGGGGTACTTCTGCTCCAGGAGGAAACCCACCTTCTGCCGCAACTGAAAGCCGGGGTCGCTTACGAGGTCGCGCATCTCGACGTAGTTGGCCAGCGCCATATCGGCGATGGCATCCGTGTTTTCCTTCCTGTGGCGGCCGAAGGATTCGAATATCGTTCCCCAGTCCGGCCAGTGTGCCTCGATACATTCGTCGAGGACGGTACAGTCTTCGAAAGCGCAGTTCATCCCCTGGCCGAAGAACGGCACGATGGCATGAGCGGCGTCGCCGAGGAGCAGGACCCGGTCGCGGTAGTGCCAGGGGAAGCACTTGAGCGTGACCAGGGAGCCCGTGGGATTGTTGCGGTACAGGGTGGCCAGATCGGGCATCAGCGCCGTCGCATCGGGGAACTGCCTGGAGAAAAAGTCCCGTACCTGGTGCGGGTCCAGGAGACTGGCGAAGCTGTACTCGCCTTCATGGGGAAAGAAGAGGGTACAGGTAAAGCTCCCGTCCATGTTAGGCAGCGCGATAAGCATGTACAGGCCCCGCGGCCAGATGTGGAGGGCGTTGGGCTCCATCCGGTAAGCGCCGTCCGGTCCGGCGGGAATGGTCAGTTCCTTGTACCCGTGGGTCAGGTACTGCTGGGAGAGATCGAACCGCCCCACATTCATCATGGCGGCCCGAATGGCCGATGCAGAGCCGTCCACGCCGATGATCCGCCGCGGGCGGAGCGAGTGGACATGATTGGTCGCGTCGTCGCGGACGTACAGCACGCCGGTACGGAATTCCAACCCGGTGCACCGGGCGTTGAAGTGAAGCCGCACGCCGTCCTGCCGCTCCGCGGCGCTTACCAGGACGCGGTTCAGTTCGCCGCGGGAGACGGAGTAGATGACCTCGTCGTCCCGCTGGCCGTAGGGCTGAAGGACCTGGTCGCCGTCCACGGGATGGATCAGCCGGCCCGTCATGGGAATGGCCATGCCGAGGACTTCGTCCTTCAGGCCGACCTGGCCCAGGGCATGGAGCCCCCGGGCGGACATGGCCAGATTGATCGAGCGGCCGGCCTGGCCGGCCTGGCCGGTGCCGGATGACTCCCGCCGGATATCGTGCCGCTTTTCATACACCTCGACGCGGAATCCCCGCCGGGCGAGAAAGACCGCCAGCAGGGATCCGGCAAGACCCGCGCCCACCAGGGTTATGGTCTCCCGCTTGACACCCATCGGCTCCCTCTCACGGCTCGGGACCGGAATAAACCCGGGACAGCATGAAGGTCAACCGGCCGATCCCATCCCTTCCGCCATGACCTCCACGAAACGATGAATATCCGAATAGCTGTTGTACAGCGGCACGGGGGCGACGCGGATCACGTCGGGCTCGCGCCAGTCGCACCAGATGCCGTGCTCCGCCAGGTGCCGGTGCACGCGGCGCCCTTCCGGCCCCGTCCTGAATGAGATCTGGCATCCGCGCTGCTCCGGGTCCGCCGGCGAGATAATGGACGGGCCATCCGGGAAGCGGGTCCGAAGCAGGTGAACCAGGTACCCGGTCAATCGTCTGCTCTTTGCGCGAAGCCGGTCCATACCCGCCTCGTCGAAGAGCTCCAGCGAGGCGCGCAGCGCCGCCAGCGGGAGGATGGGCGGATTGCTGAGTTGCCAGCCTTCCGCCCCCGGAGTCGCCTCAAAGACCGAAGGCATCCAGAACCGGGTCGACTTGTCGTGCCCCCACCATCCGGCGAACCGGGGCAGGTCGCCTCTTCGTCCGTGCCGTTCGTGGACGAAGCACCCGCCCACGCAGCCGGGACCGCCGTTCAAATACTTGTAGGAACACCAGACGGCGAAGTCGACGTCCCAGTCGTGCAGCCGCAGTTCCAGGTTGCCCATGGCGTGGGCGAGGTCGTATCCCACGACGCACCCCTGCCGGCGGCCCGCCTCGGTGATCCGTTCCATGTCGAAGGCCTGTCCGGTGAGGTAGTTCACCCCGCCGAGGAAGACCAGGGCGATGGTCTCGCCCTCCCGTTCGAGCAGTTCTTCGACGTCCCCGGTACGGATGGCGTCTTCCCCCTCCCGGGGCCGCAGCTCGATCACGCTTTCGGCGGGATCGTAGCCGTGCCAGGCGGACTGCGAAGCGACGGCGTACTGGTCTGACGGGAATGCGGCGTCTTCGATGAGGATCCGGTGTCTTTCCGGGGTGGGACGATAGAATGAGACCAGCATCAGGTGCAGGTTCACCGTGAGGGTATTCATGGCCACGACTTCGCCGGGCAGGGCGCCGGCGAGCCGGGCCAGCGGTTCCGTCAACGCTTCGTGGTAGGGCATCCAGGGGTTGTCTCCCTCGAAATGCCCCTCGACCCCCAGCCTTCGCCAGGCTTCGAGCTCCCGGTCCACGTAGTCCCGGGCGGCTTTCGGCTGGAGTCCCAGCGAATGGCCGACCAGGTAGACGGTATCCGCTCCGTATTCGGTCCGCGGAAAATGAAAGCGCGGCCGGAAGGACGATAGTTCGTCCCCGGCGTCCATGTCGGCGGCGCTCATGCGGAAATCGAGGCGATCATCCATGGGCTAAACGTTCCCACCGAAAAACCGGTCTGCTTCCAGGTTCAACCAGTTGAGCGCGGAGCGGTAAAGCAGCCGGGACTTGACGTCATCGTCCAGGTGGCTCATGGATTCGATCATCTTGCCCGGCACCGCTTCGCCGAGGGGGAAGGGATAGTCCGATCCCAGGGCGAGGTGGTCCGGCCCGATGAGGTGGATCAGGTAGTCCAGGATGCGGCTGTCGTGTACGAGGGAATCCAGGTAGAACCGGCCCAGGTAGTCGCTCGGCAGCACGTCGTTGTCCACCGCGCACAGGTCGGGGCGGATCTTGAACCCGTAGTCGATTCGCCCGATGGTCGCGGGAAAGGACCCGCCGCCGTGGGCAAAGGCCACGCGCAGGTCGGGCAGGCGCTCGAGCACCCCGCCGAAAATCATGGAACAGATAGCCCGTGAGGTCTCAGCGGGCATGCCAACCAGCCAGGGCACCCAGTACTTCTCCATGGTCTCCTGCCCCCTGACGTCCCAAGGGTGGATGAACACCGCCGCGCCCAGTTCAGCCGCCGCTTCGAATACCGGAAACAGGTGGGGTTCGCTCAGGTTGTTCCCGTTGATATGGGTCCCGATCTCAATGCCGGACAGTCCCAGTTCCCGGACGCACCGTTCCATTTCCCGGATGGCCAGGTCGGGCGCCTGCATGGGCACGGTCCCCAGGCCGATGAACCGCCGGGGCCAGGTGCGGGTTACCTCGGCGATATGGTCGTTGAGCATGCGGGAAAGGTCCAGCGCGTCCGCCGGCTGCGCCCAGTAGCTGAACATCACCGGGACGGTGGAGAGAACCTGGACGTGCACGCCGGCGTCGTCGCATTCTCCGATCCGGGTCGGCGGATCCCACGAGTTGGCCTGGATTTCGCGGAACTGCCTGCCGTCGATCATCATGCGCGCGCATCCCGGCCGGTAATGGTCCAGTTCGACGAACCCGCCGTACCCGTACCGCTTGTGCAGATCGGGCCAGTTTTCGGGCAGGATATGGGTATGGATGTCGATCTTGGGTATGGAGCCGGGGCCGGTGTAGTCGCACATGGTTCCAGGAGAAGTTGCGGGGCGGCGGCGGGACGTCCGGACCGCCTTCCCGAAGCGTATTACGGCGACGCGTCCCCTGTTCGGAAAGGAACGGTCTATGCAGAATCAGGATAAGGTCTATGCAGAATCAGGATAACGGGTAACGCGCGTTATTGTCAAGGTCATGATGCCCGGGACGGCGCATCGCGATAGGGGGCCAGGTCGATACCCGGAAAGGCCTGTGCAAGAAGGCCCAGCGTCTGTGCCGTGTAGTACGGGTGACCGGGTTCGGGCCAGCCGAACAGCGATCGCACGCGGGGCGTCGTCTGCGTGATGAAGGGAAGCATGTACTCCCGCTCGCCGTAGATGAAGGGGTTCGCAAACCGGGTCCATCGGTCGGCGTCGCGGCGGCACATGGAAAGGGTCCAGAACGCCCGTTGCTTTTTCTTGTTTTGAAAGGGTTGCGCCGAGTGGAGCAGGTAGGACGAATAGAAGGCCGCGGTTCCCCTCGTGCCCACGGCCGGGACCGGATCTTGCAGGCCTGCCTTGCGGATGTCGCGGACGTGGCTGACGCTGGCCATGTTGCCCGTAGCCCATCCCTCGGCGAAAACCTCGGCCGCCCGCGTGTGCGACCCCGGAACAAGCAGCATGGGCGCGCCGTCGTCGTCGACGTCATGGAGGTACACGCCGGAGTTGACATACGAGAATCGCCCGGCGTCCATGGACGGAGGAAGGACGCAGTTGGTGTTGTGGTCGACGTGATATCCGCTCCATGTTTCGTCGGGATACCGCTCGTCCACCGGTCCCGTGCGCATGAAGAGGTGGGCGTTGCAATAGCTGGGCCGGTCGCCCAGGAACAGCTCGAAGAGATCGAGGTAACGGTCGTTCTCGACGAGCCGGTCGAGCGCCGGATCGCCGACGGGGAACTGGGATCTTCCCACCACTTCGTCCTGCTTCGTGGTGAACCCGTCTCCCACGGATCCCTGTTCGCCGCGTTCGAAGTCCCCGAGCCAGGACGTATAGGATTTGCCGTAGAAATTCCGCTCCATGGCTTCCAGCGCGGCGTCCATTTCTTCGGCGCTGAAGACATCAGGAACGAGGATGTAGCCGTCGCGTTGAAACTGTTCCAGCATGTCGTTCCCCCCTGGATTGGGCAGGATACGTTCGCGTCAGGCGTTGCGTATGAGGTCGCCCCAGGATGGCGCGATGCCCTCCCGTCTTCGCCGGGATATGTTCAGGGCGGGGCCGTCGGGACGGACCCCGTGCCTGACGATGACGTCGAAGTAAGGTTCCCGCGTGATTTTCAGCAGTTCCAGCAGGCGTGACCGCATATCCGTCAGGACGGCCGGATTCGCGTCCGCCAGGTTCCGCGATTCGTAAGGGTCCTCCCACAGGTCGAAGAGCAGTTCGTGCCCGGTCTCGTAGAAGGCGTACTTCCATCGGTCCGTGGCCAGACCGCGCCAGTCCGCATAGTCGAAATGCACTCTGGGAGCTCCCACCATTTCGAGCAGCACATCGCCGGGGCCTTCGAAGTCCCCGCCCTTGCAGGCCGGGGAGTAGTCGGCGCCCTGCATGTGTTCGGGCACGGGCATCCCCGCCAGGCCCAGGGTCGTGGGCGCCATGTCCACCAGACTGAACGGGTCCAGCCGCGCACCCTGGGGCGCGACGATCCCGGGCCCGTGAAAGATCGCGGGTACCCGGACGGACTCCTCGTGGGGATGCCCCTTGTCCTCCATCTGGCCGTGGCTTCCCATGAAGTCGCCGTGATCTGAAAAATACACCGTAATCGTGTTATCCCGAAATCCGTCGATTTCCCCCAACGCGTCGAGCATTCGGCCGATGTTCCCGTCCAGGTTTTCGATCATGGCGTAATACGCCGCGAGGCGCTCCCGGAGACCGGGGTTGCCGCCGAAATTCGGGCGGGTCTTCAGGGACGGCGGATCGAACCGCATGCAGGCATCCGGCGCTTCGAGGGGCCAGTGGGGCGGCTCCACGCTGAGGACGAGAAAGAGCGGCCGGTCCCCGTCGTAGTCCTGCAGGTACGCGATGGCCATGTCGGTCAATGCGTCGGTCTGGTAGCCCGGCATGCGCGTGGGATCGACGTCGCTTTCCCGGTAGTAAAATCCCTTGAACGGTGCGTTGTTCATCTCGAATCCGTACCAGTCCTGGAAACCGCCCCGGTGGAACTCCGGCGTGCGCGGCGCCGCTTTGAGGTCATAGTAGCCGGGGTCGCGCCGCACCTCCGGGGGGATCTGGTCGCGCACCGTCCCGCAGTGCCACTTGCCGAAATAGGCGGTGTGATAACCGGCTTCACGAAGTATGGTTGCCGTGCTCGGCGACGCCGGCTTGTACACGTCGTGAAATCCCTGCACCGGGCCGGCGTGGGCGTGGCGGCCCGAGAATATGGTGCCCCGCGAAGGCGTGCACACGGGACAGTTGGCCCGGGCGCGCGCGAAACTCACCCCCTCCGCGGCCATGCGGTCCATGTTGGGGGTCCGCAGGTTGGGATCGCCCGCGTGGCCCATGGCCTGTCCCGCGTGCTCGTCGGACAGAATGTAGATGATGTGTGGTCGAGGCATGGATCCTCTTAGCCTCCCGTCGGATTCGCACGCTGCTGTCTTTTCCAGTAGAAATAGAAGGGCAGACCGATGGCCAGGATCAGGAGGCCCAGCAACGGTCGCGTGTAGTCGCCGATTAAGGCGTTGACCAGAACGCCCGCGGCTATCAAGAGGAACAGGACAGGGGTCACGGGATACCCCCACACACGGTATGGCCGGTGCAGGTCCGGTTCCTTCCTCCGCAGTATGATGAGACCGATAACCGCCAGCGTCAGAAACACGTAGGTGTAGAACATGGCGAAACTCACGATCTCGACGAAGGTGCCGGTCAGCGCGAAAACCGAAGCCCACAGCCCCTGCATGACAATGGAAACAACCGGGGTCCTGAATCGCGGGCGTAACTACTGGCACCCCCGGAAGAAGATCTCGTGATTCGCCATGGCGTGATAGACTCTGGGCGCCACCATCAGCTGGGCATTGACCGTTCCGAAAGTCGTCAGCATGATCGCCGCCGAAATGGCCATTGCCCCGGTTGGTCCCACCAGGGCCTGGAGGGTATCGGCGGCCGGCCGGCGGGATGCCTGAAGTTCCTCGAAGGACAGGACCGTCAGGTATACGACATTGGCCAGGATGTAGACCGTGGCCACGATGGCCAGCGCGGCAAAAATCGCCCGCGGAATGCTCCGTGCCGGGTCCTTGATTTCGGTCGCAATGAACGTCACGAAGAACCAGCCGTTGTAGGCGAACAGCGCCCCCAGAATCGCAAGGCTCAGGCCGCCCAGAAGCGCGGTTCCCGTTTTCTCCTGCACCAGCGGGGTCCAGGAGACCTCCGAGCCTGATGCCAGGGAGAACCCGAGCAGGATGACGGCCAGGACGGCGCCGACTTTGATGAAGGCGAACACGTTCTGAACCGACCCACCAAGCTTGACGCCCAGGCAGTTGACCAAGGTCAGGAACAGTATGCATCCCACGGCCATCCACCGTTCGGTCCAGAGATCTTCTATGCCGAAGAGTCCACCGGCGTACCGGGCGAAAACGGTGGCCACGGCGCCCATGGCGCCCGTAATAATGATGAAGAGAAATGCCCATCCGAAAAGAAAGGCGATCAGGTCCGTGTTGTAGGCCCGCCGGAGGAAGGCATAGGTGCCTCCGCTCCTCGGTATGGCCGCGCCGAGTTCCGCGTAGCACAGGGCGCCCGCCAGGGCGAGCACGCCGCCGATGATCCACACGAACAGGCTGAGCGAGGGCGAGCCGACCTGCGAGGCCACCGTGCTCGGTACCATGAAGATGCCCGATCCGATGATCGCACCGATAATCACCGCCGTACCGGTTTTTGCGGTCAGTACCCGGAGCAGCCGGGGCTGGCCTGCCGGCAGTATCTCCTCTACGAGTTCGTCGTCATGAGTATGTGACATGAGAGCTCCCGTTGGAATACGGTCTGGATGTTCATCAACTGTGGTTTATTCAGGCGCAATGATCGGTGCGGCTTCGAGCTGTGAAGGCACCGGATTCACACCGTAAAAACGGGTGCCGTGCTCGAACCAGGACCGCGGGGCGGCCTGTCCCCACAGGGTCTGCCGCCGGGTGTCCTTCAGGTCCCAGATCCGCGCGGGATGATCCGGGTCGACGGTGACGTAGTCTCCCGTGAACAGCTCGATCCGGTGGCCGTCCCGGTCGAACAGGTACAGGAAGAAGGCGTTCGAGATCCCGTGGCGTCCCGGTCCCCGCTCGAAAGCGTCGCGGTGTTCCGAACTGGCCAGGCGGTCGCAGAAGTGGATGATGTCCATGGCCGTGGGCACGTAGACCCCGATGTGATGCAGGCGCGGCCCCAGTCCGTTGGTGAAGGCAATGTCGTGGACGCCCCCCCGACGGTGCAGCCAGGTAGCCCAGAGGTCGGAATCCTCGTCTCCGATGTCGGCCACGGTCACCTCCGTCGGCCGGAATCCGAGCGACTCGGCGTAAAAGGCCGTCATCCCGTTCACGTCATGGGAAAACAGGTTGAAATGGTCGATACGCTGGATATGGGCGCCGCGGTACCGGTGGTACTCCTGAAGCAGCAGGTCCCGCCGCTCCATTTCGTGGTAGAACTCCAGGGGAACGCCGAAGGGATCGTCCACTTGCAGCGTACGGCCCTGGGCGTACCGGTCAACGAAAGCCGTGGGGCATCCGGCCTCGTTGTAGAACGCCTCGGCCCGGTCCAGGTCGGAATCTCCGGCGACCTTGAAGGCGATGCGGTGCGCGACCGGCTCGTCCGCCTTCGTAAGGATCAGCGAATGGTGGTTGCGTTCCTCCATGCCGCGAAGATATAGCGTGTCACCCGCGTCGTCCTCGCAGACGTACCCCAGCAGGTCGATATAGAAGTCGCGGGCGTAGTCCAGGTCCGTCACGCCCCACTCCGCGTGGCTGGCGCGGACGATGTTGAAGGGCGGGGAAGGGTTCGCTTCGGGAATGGCCACGATTCGTCCTCTTGCTCGGTACTCCTACGCATGGATTTCAAGGGCGCCTCATCATAAAGGCGAGCGATGGCTTTTGGCTTCCGGCGACGTCCCGCAACACGCAGTCTCCCCTCCACGGCTCAACGCTTGCCCAGTTTCGGTACGGGGTGGTGTTCGAGGGCGATGTCGATGTTCTTCGTTTCCATGTAGAAGTCGAAGCTGTAGTCGCCCCCGTCCCGGCCGATCCCGCTCGACTTCATGCCGCCGAAGGGCGTGGGCAGATGGCGCACGTTCTCCGAATTCACCCAGACCATGCCCGCTTCGAGGCGCTGGGCGAAGGCATGGGCCCGGGTGACGTCGCGCGTCCAGAGATAAGCGGCCAGGCCATAGTCGATGTCGTTGGCGATGTCGAGGGCTTCTGCTTCCGTGTCGAAGGGGATAGCGGTGAGAAAGGGGCCGAAAACCTCCTCCCGGGCGATACGCATGGACCGGTCGGCATCCCCGAAAAGCGTGGCCTCGAAGTAGTTCCCCGATCTTTCATTGACCGGCCTGCCGCCTCCGGCCACCAGGGTGGCGCCTTCCTCTCGCCCGGCTGACACGTAGCCCAGCACCTTCTCGAGATGAAACGGATGGATCATGGGGCCCAGCTCAGTCTCCGGGTCGAAGGGATTTCCAATACGGACACACTTCACGCGTTCGGCGAGCCGATCGATAAATGGACCGTAAATGGACCGCTCCACCAGCAGGCGGCTGCCCGAGGTGCACCGCTCGCCGTTGAGGCTGTAGATCATGAACACCGCGGCGTCCAGGGCGCGTTCCAGGTCCGCGTCGGCGAAGACGACGACCGGGTTCTTGCCGCCCAGTTCGAAATGCACCCGTTTGAGGGTCTCCGCGCCCTGGCTCATGATCGCCCGGCCGGTCCGCGTGTCTCCCACGAAGCCGATAGCCTTGATATCCGGGTGCGCGGTAAGCGACCTTCCCGTGGTCTCGCCGATGCCGTTGACTACGTTGACCACGCCCGGCGGAACACCCGCCTCGTGGACCAACTCGGCCAGGCGCATGGCCGTGACCGGGCTCCATTCCGCGGGTTTGTGCACGACTGTGCAGCCGGCCGCCAGCGCGGGCGCCATCTTCCACGTGCTGAGCATGAAGGGCGTGTTCCAGGGCGTGATGACGCCCACCGGTCCGATGGGTTGCCTCAGCGTATAATTCAGGTGTCCGGCCGCCGGCAGCGACAGGCCGTCCGAGGCGCTTTCGGCGCGGTCCGCGAAGAACCGGAAGTTCTCGGCGGCGCGTGCCGCGGCCTTGGACATGAAGCGTATGGGCTGGCCGGTATCGAAGGTCTCCAGCAGGGCGATCTCTTCGCCGTTTTTATCGATCAGGTCGGCAACCCGGTGCAGCAGGCGTTTTCTCTCGGCCCCGGTCGTATCCCGCCAGTCCCTGAAGGCGGCCGTCGCCGTGCGGGCCGCGTCATCGATCTCCTCCGCCGCGCCGTGCGCGACGGTGCAAAGCGCGGTATTGTCGATGGGCGTGGCGTTCTCGAACGTATCACCGCTGGCGGATGGCACGGACGAGCCGCCGATGAGGTGGCCTATGCCCGTTTCGCGGAACCGGGTGAGGAATCCTTCCGCCTTGACCTGGTTCGGGTGCTTTTCGCTGGCTATGATGCACGCTCCTCGAGACTGGCCACCACGTCGTTTTCCAGCGCGCCCAGTCCGTCCACTTCCAGCCGGAGCCGGTCGCCCGCGTGGATGTGGGAAATGCCGTCCGGCGTGCCCGACCAGATCATGTCCCCCGGGTTCAGGGTCATGTAGGCGGTGATGTACTCGATCAACTCGGCGATGCTGTGGCGCAGGTCGCCGGACCAGCCTTCCTGGCGCAGTTCCCCGTTTACATAGGTGCGCAGGTGCACGTCGGTGGGATCGATCTCGTCCGCGGTGGTCAGATAGGGGCCGAGCGGACCGAAGGTATCGAATCCCTTCGCCTTGATCGGCGGCCGGAAGTAGTTGCTCACGAAATCCCGGATCGTCAGGTCGTTTCCGATGGTATAGCCGCCCACGTAGTCCAGGGCCTGTACGGCCTTTACCTTCCGGGCCGGCCGGCCGATCACGGCGACGAGTTCGCATTCGTAATGCAGGTAGTCGAATTCCGGGGGGACGACGATTTTGGCACGGTGTCCGATGAAGGTCTGGGGCATCTTGTTGAACAGGATGGGTTCCTCGGGCAGGTCCAGGTTCAGTTCCTTCGCGTGCTCGGTGTAACCCAGCGCGACGCCGATGGCCTTGCTCGTATGGGCCACCGGAGGCAGGAACATGACGTCCTCCGGGTCATAGGCGACCGTGCCCACCATGAGTTGTCCGTTCTCGTAGACGGCCTCGAGGACCTGGCCGTTGCAGGCGAAACGCGCAGTTTTCATAAAATCGCTCCGTTACATCCGTTATACTTCGTACCACCGATCGACGCAGCGATTCAGCTGATCGGGATCGGGAAAGTGTTCTTCCATGTCCTGTATCGCGGTTTCCACCTCTGTCGCCGTCGGAACGAGGTCCCTTTGTCCGGCGGAGAGATCGTAGACCGACCGGCCTTCCGTGGAAAGGGGCATGTCCAGGTCGATCCGGACCGCGGGCCGGCGCCTGAGCAGGACGGAATAGGTGTCGCAGTACAGGTCGGGGTCGTATTCGATCGTCCTGCCATCCTTCTCTTCATCGACCAGCCCGAATCGCAGGGCCACCGCGCACAGGTCCTCCCACAACGCGTACATGATTCCGGGCCGGGCATCGCCCTTCTCCCGTTCGTGCAGGGGACGGGCACTCCGCGCTTCGCGTTGCGCTTCGATGAGTTTCCTTACCTGCCGGGAAGGCGTAGGAATGCCGAAATATGTATAGTGCTCGTCGGCCAGCAGGGGTTCGACCCGGTCCGGCTCCCTGCGGATCAGTTCGACCAGCCGGTTGCCGATGATCGGGACCTCGCCGATGAGGATATCCCGGTCGCCGCGATGCGCTTCCGCCCAGTTTCCCACCGCGCGCCGGGACCACAGACCGACCGCCTTCCGGACGCCGGCATGGGTTATCCCGTCCTCTTCGTGATAATGTTCCTTCACGTGGGCGTTTGTCAAGAAGGGCAGCCGGCAGACATCCCACTGGAGGAGGTGCGGCGTCCGGCCGCGGTCGCCGGCCATGATGGCGAGTTGCTGCAGCAACAGGCTTTTCCCGGTGCCCGGCAATCCGGCGAGAAAGACCATCTTGCGGTCGTCCACCAGGCGCTGCAGGGTCTGGGACAGTCCGCTGTCTTCGGGAATCAGAAGCATGCCGATCAGGACCGCCCTACGCGTCCCCGCCTCCTCCTCTCACCCGGTGGCCTCGCTTGAACCGGTCGACGTCGGGCATCTCGCCCACGGGGACCTCCACCAGGGTCGGCCCCTCTTCCTTGAACCCCTCGCGGATCGCCCCGCGCAGTTCGTCGGGCGTACGCGCTCGCAGCCCCCTGGCGCCGAACGATTCCGCCAGTTTTGCGAAATCGGGGTTTCGCAGGTCTGACGCGATGACCCGGTTGCCGTACAGGGTCTTCTGCATGCGTTTCACGTTTCCGTAGGCATTGTCGTTGAAAACGACCGTGACCAGGGCGATTTGATGCTGCACCGCCGTGGCCAGCTCCTGCACGCCGAACATGAAGCCACCGTCTCCGGCGATGGAGATGACCGGTTTTTCCGGGTGGGCGACCTTGACGCCCAGGGCCGTGGGAAAGCCCCAGCCCAGGGTGCCCTGGTAACCGGTGGAGATGAACGTATAGGGCTTGTACACCGGCATCACCTGCCGGCTGGCATAGCCGACCTGGGTCAGCTCTTCCACGAACAGGCCGTCCTCGCCCAGTTCTTCCCGGATGACTCCGAGATAGGCGATCTGGGGTTCCAGAGACGCCAGCATGGCCGCCGTTTCCGCTTTCAGGGTCAGCATTTCGTCCTTTCGGGATGCGCGGCGCCGGTTGTATTTCTCGACCAGGGGAATCAGCAGGGGCATGGCATTCTCGGTTCGCGCCGTGATGGGCAGGTCCGGCATGGCGATCCGGTCGTGGGCCGAACGGTCCGCGTCGATGCGAACGATCGTCAGGTTCTCGTCCACGCCCCAGTTCAGCTGGGGTATCTCGAGGCGGGAGCCCACGGCCAGCGCCACGTCCACCTTCGGCCACAACCTGTGTCCCGTGGGGTTGGTGTGGCTGAGGTAGTGGCGGCTGTCCAGTACCCCCCGGCCCGTCCGGTACCCGATCACCGGCGCCTGGAGCATTTCCGCGAGCTGGCGAACCTCTTCGGACACGTTCATGGCCCCGCGGCCCACGAAGATCATGGGGTTCTCGGCCCGTCCGAGGATGCGTGCGGCCGTTTCGAGCGCCTCCGCATCTACCGGGACCGGCGCGATGGGCAGCGGGCCGGGAATCCGATCCACCTTTCCTTCGGCCGCCAGCGCGTCCCAGGGGCATTCCAGGCCCACGGGACGGGGCCTGCCCGAATTCAACTGCCGCAGGGCTTCGGCCGTCCTGGCGGGCGCTTCGGCAGGTCCCGTGACGCGGGCGGACCACTTGGTCAGGGAACGAAGCACCCGTAATTGATCGTTTATTTCGTGAAGCTGGCCCACTTCCCGTCCGATGAACCGGGAGGGGATCTCCCCGGTCAGGCACAGGACCTTCGCGTTGGTGGCGTAAGCCGTGCACAGGGCGGCGGTGCTGTTGAGGAACCCCGGTCCCGGAACCACGTTGTAGACGCCGGCCCGGTCTGTCGAGAGGGCGTATCCCAGGGCCATGTAGGCCGCGCCCTGTTCGTGGCGGGTGTGAATGACCCGGATACGGTCGCGGTGGTCGTAGAACGCGTTGTACAGCGCGTCGTTCTGCACGCCCGGCAGCCCGAAAACCGTATCGGTCCCGTGAGAAACGAGGGTCCGGACGATCGCTTCGGCGGTGGTCATTTCATCCATGGAAGACGAGGGGGCGGGCACGGCCGCGCGGGCGGTCACAGGTCGATCCGGTACAGGGGCTCCACGCCCCGTGCGATCCGATCCGTGTTCTCCGCGGCCGCGGCGGCCCGGCGCCGGGCGGTGCCGTCCGTCACACCGGCGATGTGCGGGGTAGCCACCACGTTGGGCAACTGGTAGACGGGAAGCGGCGGGTCCGGGGGGTCCTGGGCGAATACGTCGAGACCGGCGCCCCCGATCTTCCCGGATACCAGCGCCTCGTAGAGAGCCGTTTCATCCACCAGGGCGCCGCGGGCTACGTTGATGATGGCCGCCGTCCGCTTCATGCGACCCAGCTGCCGGGCGTCGATGATATGCCGGGTTTCGTCGTTCAGGTGCAGGTGGAGGGACAGGAAGTCGCATTCGGCCACGACCCGGTCGAGATCGTCCGGCGTACCCATGAATTCCGGCTGTATGTCGTCGAGGACTTCAGACTCAATTTCGCGGACGTCGATGCCCATGATCTTCATGCCGAAAGGTTTGGCCCGACGGGCCAGGGCCTGGCCGCTCGCACCGAATCCCACGATGCCCAGTGTCTGATTCTCCAGCTCGTAACCGATCGGATCGTACATGCGGGCCGCGCTGAAATTGTCCGCCGCTTCCTGGTAACGCCGCGACAGCATGATGATGAACATCATGGCCGTCTCGGCCAGGGCGACGTCGCTGAAAAGACCCGGCGTATTGGCCGTCGGGATGCCTTTGGTCTTGATATAAGCCAGGTCGAAATGGTCGAATCCCGTCCCCACGATCTGCCACAGCCGGCAGTCGGTCGCGGCGTCCATCATTTCCCGCGTGCCCCGGCTTCCGCCCTGGTCGATCACCACGTCCATGCCGGCGAACTGCGGCGCCAGGGGCCGGTCGTCGTCGAGTTCCTTCAGGTCGTGCCGGTCCCCGATGGCCGCCTTGATGTTCTCGCACCAGGGGGTGTAGAGGCGACGCATGGGCAGCAGGATGACGTTCAGTCTTTCCATGAGATTTCCCAAACTCATCCGGTCTCTTTCGCGAGGAGATCCACCGGCGTCGTGTCCTGCACGTCGGTCCGGAACACCCAGGTACCCTCCTTCACGTAGTGCACGGCGAAGGCCAGGCGGGACCGGGTACGGGACCGGTTGGCATAGGAACCGTGTACCGTCCTGCTGGTGAAGAACACGCCGCTGCCGCACGGCACCGTCAACCGGGCGAGGTCCTCTTCCCCGATGCCGACCACGTCGAAGGAGTAGAGTTTCTCGGTCCATTCGCGGCCATCCGGCGATCGCATGCCGTATTCACTCACCCAGCTTACGTGCTCAGGGTTGGTGTTCAGGGTCGTTTCCCGCAGGGCGTCCCGGTGGCTGCCCGGCGCCACGCACAGACCGCCGTTCTCCGGATCGGTATCGCTCATGGCGATCCAGCAGGCCATCAGAGTATCGGGCTCGTTCGGCAGATAGTGGGAATCCTGGTGAAGCGAGATGCCGGCCCCGCCCAGTTCCTCGGCCGGCCTGGCCGGATCCTTGGCCATGTACATGGTCTGCACGATGCGAGGGCGGCCGCCCAGGATCTGGCCGGCGACGCCCGCGACGTTGGGATGGGTGGCGAGCCTGCGCCAGTACGGATCGGACAGGTGGGTGCGGAGTCCCTGTCTCAGGGATTCCGATTCCGGGTCGGCCTGGTGTCTCAGGAACGCCGCCACCTCGTCCGCCGTCAGGAGATCGGAGACGACGAGATAGCCATCGGCGTGAAACCGGTCGATCTGCGCGCCGGTGAGCTGGATAGGTAAGGATTCCGTCTGCATGTCCGGCGGTCCTCGCTGGCAACCCGCTGAAGGAACGGACTCGGGAAACATCCTGCTGCTGAGGTCGAAAACAATCAACCTAAGAAAACGCACCCGGTGATCCGGGTCAAGGAGTTCGTCCCGTGCATGGGCTGCGGCAGAACCGGTGCTACAACTGGTTGAGCAGCATCAACTCACCCGGAAAGGGATGGAGGTAGGTCTGGTCTTGCAGGTAGGTGATATCGAACTCCCGGACGTAATGCCGCAGCATGACGACCGGAACGATCAGGGGCAGGAGTTCCTCGCGGTACTTCTGGATCATGCGGGTCAGTTCACGACGCGTACGGCCGTCGAGCCGGTCTGAAACGAACCCTGCCATGTGCTGCAGCACATTGGTGTGGTTACGCCGGGAAGGCGTGCGTTTCATGACCCGGTTGAATTCGCCCAGATAGGCGTCCGCCAGTTCGTGGGTGGTGGCGTAACGCTCCGGTCGGGCCAGCAGCCGGCCGAGACGCCGTGTGCCCCCCTGGCTGTGGGCCATGAGGAGGTATTTGTAGGCCCGGTGGTAGCTCATCAGCGAATCCCGGGTCAGACCCCTCGAGACCAGTTGCAGCCAGCGGTAACAGGCGAAGACCCGGCTGATGAAGTTCTCCCGGACCCGCGGGTTATTCAGCCGCTGCTCTTCCTCCACGGGCAGATGGGGCAGGGCTTCCATCAGCCGCCGGGCGAACACCCCGCGTCCGTTCCTGAGGACGGCGCCCCCCGGCTGGACGACGGGCACCCGGTCCATGCCGCAGGAGGGAGACCGGCTTTTCAGGATGTATCCGCTGAGTTTCGCCTGCTCCAGGGACTGCACGCGCTGCCGGGCGAACCAGTCCACCATGTCGGTGTGATCGACGCCGGCTTTCGTCAGCATCCGGACACCGCCGTCGACCGCCGTCAATTGCACGGTCTCCCGAGGCGTGCCCATGCCCGCTTCCACTTCCGGGCAGACCGGGACCCATTCCACGTACCGGCCGACCACGTCCACCAGGTAGTCGTCGCGCTTGTGGCCGCCGTCGTAGCGGACTCGCTCGCCGAGCAGGCACGACGAGATGCCGATGCGTACGGGCAGTTCGAACCGGTGGATGTCCATCATGGATACTTCGCTCATCTCGCTCATGGCAGGGCGTCCATCATGCTACGCTACCAGCGGTCGATTGCGCCGAGCAGCAGTTTCTGTTCCCTGGTTCCCTTTTCCCGCATGGCGGTCACCCGGAGACCGTCGAAGGGTTCCCGGGACTTCATCCAGGCGTTCTGGTAGCACATCAGGCAGACCCTGCGGTTGCGGTCCGACTGGTTGGCGGCCCCGCGGTGAAAGAGCCAGCCGTCGAACAGGACGGCCTGTCCCGGCCTTGCCAGCACCTGCTTCTCGTCCGGAAAGCGGGCATGGGTCTCCGGCGGCTTGAACGGCGCCCCGTGGCTGCCCGGCACGATGACGATGGGGCCGTTCTCCACGGTCAGCTGGTCGAGGTAGTACCCGCAGTTTATCTGACCCGGTTCGTTGCCGTAGGGCGGCGGCTCCGGATCCCTGGGCCAGGGTATGTCCCGGTGCCAGTTCTGGTCCGGCTCGCCGGTTTTCGTGACCCGCGCCGTCGCGCTGTGCAGCTGGACGCAGTTGCCCAGGATGGCCTTCATGCGATCCAGGACGGGCGGGTTGTCCAGCAGGAAGGCGAACCGTTCGTCCTCCTCCAGAAGTTGGTGGGTAAATGCCTCGCCGCGCCGGTCAAAGGTCTCGTCCAGCGCGTCCCGGAGCTGCTCGACCTGCCGGAGGGTCAGGGCGTCCTCCACGATCAGATAGCCCCACTTCCGGAAGAATGCGGCCTCTCGTTCCAGTTCGGGGGTCAGGTCCGGGTTCATCCGCGGCCCGACGATTTCGGCGTCATATCCCATGGTACTCCAGTTTGCCGCAACGCGGATTTCACCACGAAGAAACAATTACACGATGCGCATCGCACGTGTTTAGAAGAAGCCCCGGTCCTCCCGGGTAGCGCGCCGGGCTGTATCCTCGTCCAGCGTCACGCCCAGGCCCGGCTTCGTGGGCAGGTCGATGTGCCCGTTCCGGATCAGGTCCCTTTCCACCGTCAGCGTGTTCCACACGTCGTCGTCCAGGTGATGGAATTCAAGCACCTGGAAATTGGGCACCGCCGCGCACAGGTGGCACACGGCCATCGTACCGATGGGGCCGCAGATGTTGTGCGGCGAAATCGGAATGTAGTACATGTCGGCCAGGTCGGCGATCTTGCGGCCTTCGAGCAGTCCGCCCGCCTTGGCGTGGTCGGGCGATATGATGTCCGCCGCCTGCCCTTCGATAAGGTCCCGGAAGCCGTGGCGCGTATAGAAGTTCTCCCCGGTGCAGATGGGGACGCGCGTGGCCTGGGTGACTTTCGCCATGGCCTCGATGTTTTCGGGCGGCACCGGGTCTTCCAGCCACATCAGGTTGAGATCCTCGATGGCGTAGGCCACCTTGAGGATATCCACCGGCGCATAGTTCCAGTGGGCGTCTATCAGCAGGTCGGTGTTGGGGTCCAGAGCCTCCCTCAGGGCGGTGATGACGTCGACGAAGTAGGCCACGTCGTGGTTGCTGATGGTCCGGTTGTACCGGTCCCGCCGCGAGGGCTGGGGATCGATGTCGAACTTGATGGCGTCGAAGCCACGTGCTTCCACGACCCGGGCTTTCTCCGCATAGGCTTCCGGCGTTTCTTCGTCTCCCGCGTGACAATCGTTGTATATGCGGATGCGGTCCCTGAACTTGCCGCCGAGCAGTTGCCAGATGGGCACGCCGCAGGCCTGTCCCGTGATGTCCCACAGCGCCATTTCGATCCCGCTGATGGCGCTCATGACCGCGCCCTGGTAGAAACCGGAGGCGGACATGGACCCCATCATGTCGTGGAAGAGCCTGTCCACGTTCCGCGGGTCCTGGCCGATGAGCGCTCGTTCGACCAGTCTGGGGTCGGTGGCAATCTGGTGTACGCCGGCGCCGTGATACGCCTCGCCAACACCGGTCAGCCCCTCGTCTGTCCTCACCTTGACCAGCACCCAGGGAATGGGCTGGAGCAGCACGGCCCCCACGTGTGTGATTTTCATTTGTTCTCCCCGTTCGGGACGCGCCGTCTTCCCCGGTATGCGGCGCGCCGGTTCTCCCCGTATGCGAAACCGTATGCGAAACGGCGCGTCATTGCATCCTGGTCAGGGCGTCCCGGGTATTCAGATAGGGGACCGACCGTTCCAGGAACGTGTCCAGCAGTGCTCCGGGCGTGAGATCGGACGTGTCTATGGTGAACTTCCGGTGTATCCACGACTGCGCGACTTCCTCTTCGAACCGGTCCAGGACGAGTTCGACGTCCTCCGGCGGAACTAGTTGGCGGGGATGGGGGCTTGTCTCCATGCGCCGCCGGATGACCTCCGTCCGGGCGTGGAGATGGACCAGGATGGCGTCGCCGGGCAGGTCCGGCTCGTATTCCCGTACCGCGATATTGATCCCCGGATAGTAGTACCGGGGTCCGTACACCATCTCCTCGATATGGAACCCGCCGAGGAGAATGTGATCGAACTTGTGCATCAGGCGGACGTGGTACACGATCTGGAACCGTTGGAACCGCTCCTTGATGGCCGGCAGCATGTCGATGAAACCCTGCTGCTCCTCTTCGTCGAGGTGGTACGCGTCCGGTATGGTGAAATGGTCGTCGAGGTGGTGGTGGACGCCCCGTTCGTTTCCCCAGGCGTAGAGTCCGTCTATCAGCGTCGTGACTCCCGAGTATTCGCAGCCCACGGCGATCAACCGCATGGACGCTCCTTTCGTGGTTCCGCAGGTTTCAGTTCAATTCTTCGTATTGCTGCGTGTACCGCTGCAGCGCGTCGTAGTCCAGGTCGCATCCGAGTCCCGGCTTCATGGGTGTGGCCACGTGGCCGTCGACAAAGGAAATGGGCTCGACGATGAGATCGTCCTCCCGGGTCCACCCGCCGACGAAATCGGAGGCCATGGTGCAGTTCGGCGCCGCCGCGGCGGCGTGCACGAAAGAGGTGTCCGAAATACCCAGGTCATTGCCCGATCCGTGCCAGCAGGGAAGCCCGGCGGCCGCGGCCGTGGCCGCGTTGCGCTGGAAGCCGAACATGCTGCCGCCCAGATTCACGCAGTCGACCACGCCCCTGCCGGCGTCGGCTTGCAGGGCCCTGACCACGCCCGGGCCGTCCCCCAGATGCATGGCCAGGGGGAAGGGGATGGCCCGGTGGATCTCTTCGTAACCCTCGATATCTGACTTGGGAATGGGATCTTCGAATACCTCCACGTTGCCCAGGGGTTCGAGCTGCTCGGCCAGCTCGATGGCCTGGGCGGCCGTGTAGAACCGCTCATTGGGGTCCACGGTCACCTTGAATTCCGGCCCCGCCACGTCGCGCATGGCCTTCAGACGCTCGTACATGGGTTCTTCGAGCCGGCACTTGATTTTGACGCCTGTAAATCCTTGGCGCAGCCCCCTTCCCACGGCCTTTGCGCCGTCTTCAGGCGTCTGGTGGCCCATCCAGTAGTCGGCCCGGACGCGGTCCCGGACCGCGCCGCCCAGGAGGGTGTGCACGGGGAGCCCGCGGACCCGCCCCACCAGGTCCAGTACGGCCATTTCGTAGGCGTCGTAGACTGATACGGCGACCACCGAGATGTCATCGTCCGCCCGTTCGCCGCGTATCCCGAAGATGTCCTGGGGCGTGATTCCCTCGGGGTCGCGGCCGATGAGCAGCCCCGCCCCTTCCCGGACCTGTTCGATGGACAGACCCCGACCGGTCTCTCCGATCCCGGAATACTCGGTGCCAGTATCGACCCGGATGATGTGCTTGGGCACCTCGTCCCATCCTGTCTTTTCCGCGTATTCCGGGCTGTGTACCCGGCCAGGTATGGTGGGTACGACGACCGTCCATACGGAAACTGCCGTGATCTTCATCGTGGTCTCCCCGGGTGACGGGTGATCGTATCTATGCGTCTATGCGCTCTTCCGCCATTCCGTCATGAAGGCTTCCATGCCCAGCCCGGCGGGCATTTCCTCGAAATGGTAGTGCATGGGATCCGACTGGAAGCCCGGCACGTACTGCAGTGCGTCGGACTTCATCTTCTCGTCCAGCGGCGCGAAACGCCGCCACAGCGTGTCCAGTTCACCGGCGGTGAACCGGGGCTTGAGGTCTTCGTCATGGGAGATGTCGCTGCCGTAGTGCTGCCGGACCGGATGGGTGGCGAACTTCATCTTGTAGACGATCTTGGACAGGAGCACGGCGCATACGATTCGGCCGGCCTCGCCGGGGTGCAGGGCGGCGAGGCCTTCCAGGAAGGCATCTTCGTCCCGGTCGATGGCGGCGCGGAAGATGGACTCGATCAGGTCGGTCTCATCGTCATATTTTCGCCTGATGTCCCGGAATACGGCCTGTAAATCGGCGGGCAGGCATTCGATAAAGCCCAGGTCCCTGAAGGTCCTGTTCACATAGGGGAAGATCGGCCCGCCGTAGGACCGGTAACCCAGGTGTATGGTACGCCTCAGCCGGGTGCTGTAGTCGCTCCCCCAGTGCAGGATCGTATTGGTATAGACGACCCCGTCACCCGCGTCCAGCTCCACCTGCACGCCGCCGGGCAGCGGCTCGCGGGGGTTTTGTGCCAGGCAGCGGTTTTCTTCGGCCGTGTTCCCCCGTTGATGACTCTTCGGCACGACCCAGAGCACGTTGTCGTCGTACAGGGGGATATTCCACTGGAGGTAACCGGGGGCGTTGTTCAGCAGGTCCGCCTGAAGGCCCCGCAGCGGTGCCTGGTCGATGGGATGTATGTCCCGGTGCCACGCCGCCGGTCCGCGGTCGTCCACCGGGTTGCACATGAACATGAACCCCGTGCTGCCCGCGGCTTCCGCGCCCATGATGCGCCGGCTGACGCCCATGGTGTTCTCGTGCAGGCAGAAGGCCATCGTGTTGGCCGTGTCCTCGTCCACGAGGCTTTCAAAGTGAAGCCTGGGCTGGTGGCTGGTCTCCCACTCCCCGCCGGGCGGTTCTCCCGGTTTTCGCTCCCGGGCCCAGATCTCCTTCTGCCGCTCCACCATGCGCTCGAAGCTGTCCCTCAGGGGATCGAGCCAGCCAGAGGGTACCACCCCGCGAAGCACGATGAAGCCGTCTTCGAACAGTTGCCGAGGATCGAAATTCATGTAAGGGTTACCATAAAACGCTTCGACGCGGAACGATGTCCGCGCCGTATAACGGGATATTGTTCAATCTATACCGTCCCATAGGAATGTCAAGGGTGGGAAGGCACAAGTTTGCCGTTTGCCGTCTTTTGGTTTCAGGCATCCCGTTGCCACCGCGCCGGACGCGGATTTCGTCTTGCCCGGAGTCCGTCGTAAAATTAGATTACGGACCAGAATTACACGTTCGACCACCGCCCGGACCGAGTCCAGGTACATCGTTTCGCCTTCAGTCGAAAGCGTGTCCATGGCTGACCCGAAAGACTGGCACCGGTTTGTGCTGTTGCTCATTGATGTCCAGCGGGATTTCTGGCCTGAAGAGACGGCGAAAGCCTTTCCGGATTTTCCGTCGAACATCGAACGCCTGCTGGAACATGGCCGATCGTCGGACCTCGATATCGTGCATGTGCGCGCGGAGTTCGAACCGGACGGAACGGACTGGATGGCGCCTTACCGGATCAAGGGGGAGACGCCCTGCGTCCGCGGAACGCCGGGCGCCGATGCGTTGCCCTGCGCCGTCGAACGGACCGGCGAGCCCGTCATCCGGAAGCGGACCTTCGACGCTTTCCAGCAACAGGACTTATTAACCCATTTACAGCGCGCGCGGAAATCCTTTATACTGGTTGCGGGACTGGAAACCTCCGTCTGCGTGCTTTTCACGGCGGCTTCGGCGGTGCAGCGGGGGTTCCTGGCCGCCGTCGTCGAGGACTGCTGCGCCGACGATCCCGCCAAACACGCGGCGGCGTTGGCCCACTATCCTTTTGTCTTCGACCGGACGTCCCTCGAAAGACTGGAAACGGTCATGGTCCGTTTCCAGTC